>NZ_JBSXNI010000044.1:0-300000 GCF_056857555.1 Acinetobacter sp. L-24
GAATACGCGTGGCTCTTCACCAGCTTTTGCAATCCCGAAACTTGGCGCACGTTTATTGGTTCCGTCAAAGCGTGCAGTGACCAGATCAGACAGTGCAGCCACTTCGGACACCAGTTCCTGGATTTTGGCTGATTTGTCAGAGCCATCCAAAGTCGCCACCAGTTCAATCGGGCCTTCCAGGCGTTCTAATAAGGTTTTAAGTTGGGCTGAAGTATTTTGGTCTAACATTGCTAACGTCTCCAAAGGAGTAAATGTTTATTTGATAACAGGATATTAAATGAATTGAATAAATAGGTAAAACAGTTTGTTTTTATTTTATTGATCGATATTTTAGATTATCAATCCAATCATAGATTTTATGCTGCCTTATTTTAATTTTTGGGCGGTATTGAGCAAGTTGAATAGGTTATCTTAAAAATAGCATTGAAATTTTATCAAAAAAATGCTCCCTATTCAGGAGCATTTTGGGAAATTAATGAATCCGCTGTTCGATACGCAGAGAACGACCCTTGATTGAGTTGGCCAAGAAAAACAAGATTAGGCTAAGTAGTGCCGATAAAATAGCAACACCAATAATAACCAGATTCGTGATCTGACTTAACTGATCCGCCTGTTGTACCTGCATATTTACACTCTTGGCGACTGGTGTCATGGCTTGACCATAGACCTGTTGCTGCATGGTCCAGATTTGTTCAGGCTTGAAACCATATTGTTCAAATTTAGGATCCTGTTTTTCTGCTTCAACCAAGTTTAAAACATAAGGTTTTGCGGCAGATAAATCTTGAGGCTTATGCAGCAATGCCGTTTGCGCCAATAAATAAGATTTCACCGGTGCTGCAATCTCTGAATCAGCCAGGTAACGGGCGATTTCACTATCATTGATATTACTATCGTAATACACCACTTGCTGATAAGCATCATCCCGATCATTGCGCAGATCATGCTGCCAGTAAGTTAAGCCTGACCAAATTACGATAAAAGCAATCAGCCAGGCGACAAATTTCAGCACAAAAGACTGAAAGCGCACATAAAAGAAACGCAACTTTTTCAGTAAGCCAATCACAAAAAATGCACCGATGAAAGAGGCAAAAATTTTAATAATCAGCCAGCCAAACCAGCTCAGCAAACTAAAAAAATAATCGGGACTATCACCAATGCTGGCCAGTGTGGCATCTACACTGACCGGCAAATGCAACTGCTGTACTTGAGTACTCAGGCCAAAAAAGCCATAGACCAGTTCCTGCTGGAAAAATAGGCTGATCAATGAGGCTATAAATACGGTAGAAGTAGTCAAACCCAATAGCATCAAATTGCGTTGACGTTTCTTGAGTGCAACTACCCCCTGCTTGATGTCCTGAGGCTTAACGGCGTATTCATCTAAGGGCGGCAATCTCTACTCCTTCTTACAGATTTTGGCCCTACCTGATTTAGTTGGGCTTGGATCCACTGGTACTTGATTCAATCACCAAATGATTCAGATTATCCTGCAAAGCTTTCAAACGCACGGTTGCTTCTGTGCGTTTTTGTACACCTTCTTTCTGAATCTGAATCACATCATTTACAGTTTTAATGAGGGTGTTTTGCACATGTTCAAGCGTTTCAATGTCAATCACCGAGCGTTGATTGGCTTTAGCCGTATCAACCGAGTTCTGATGTAACAGGTCAGCATTACGGCGCAGCAGCTCGTTGGTAGCATCATCAATGGTATTGGCCAGCTGTACACTGTTCTTCTGTTCACTCAACGAAATCGCCAGACTGATCTGGTTTTTCCACGCCGGTAAAGTAATGTTTTTGATCGCATAGAACTTGTCGACCAACATCAGGTTATTCGACTGGATAATCCGGATCATTGGCAAGGTCTGCATCGCAGATTGCTGCAATACCTGTAAATCACTGACACGTTTTTCCAGATTATTGGCCAGATGGTTCAGGTCATAAATTTTCTGGGTGGTGCTCTGATCTTGCGGCAAGGCGGTTAAAGTGGAAATTTCCTGCTGCAGCTCCTGTTCGCGTAAACGGCCTGCGGCGATATGTACCCCGAGCTGTTTATATTCATCCTGTACCCCGTCAAACATTTTATCCAGGGTATCAACACGTGCTTTCAAACCGGATTGCGAGGTTTCAATCTCTTTCACCAGTACATCTAGCTGCTCTTTAGTGGTATTGAAATGCGCATCAAAGTTATCTTTCGCACCTTTGAATTTGCTAATGATATTGCCAAAAAAACCCGAACTTTTCTTTTTATTGAGAATACTGCTGGTATTCAGCTGCTGAGCCACCTGTACCACCTGATTCAGCTTCTGTCCTGTCGCATCCAGATCTCTATTTTGCACCAGATTCAGTAATTCATCGGTATAGGTCGAAGTTTTGGTCGCAATATTTTTGCCATATTCAGCCACGCTGTTATGACTCATGTTCTGCAACTCTTTACGTGCAGCCAGCACCTCCTGAAAGTCAGCAGACTGTAAGCCCAGTTCTTTCAGGTCCATTTGCTGGAATTTTTGTTCGACCAGTTCATTCGAGCTTTCAACAGGTAAATTTACTAAATCAGACTTGGTCATAGTTCACCTTATATTGTTATGTTTTCGAGGGTTTCTCGAGGGATTTTTTTAACGTTTTAATCAGACTCTCACGGCTATTATCAAGTTTTTCCAGATCACTTGTCGAGTGTTTCGTCTGGCTTTGTTTGACATGATATTGCCAGGCCGGAATCAAGACCTGCTGTGCTTCCTTAAAGCGATCCAGCAGGCTAAAGGAAAGCTGCTGCGAAAGCTGCATCTGGGTAATGGCGATGTCATTACTGCTTTGCAAGGTACGTAAGGTATTAATTTTCTTGGAGAGGCGTTCTAAAAAATTATCCAAGGGATGCTGGTTTTTGACGAATAGCGGATATTCAGACAGAAACTCGTCTGCTGCGACAATGTGCTTGGCCATCTGTTCGCGCAAACCCAAAAGCTGCTGAAAACGCGACTGCGATTTCTGAATTTCAATCTGTAATTTACGGCTTAAGTGATCGGCCTGATCGAGCAAACGGTCTAGCCGTTGATAATATTCCACCTGACTTGAGCCATAATCCAGATCGATGCCTAGCCATTTCTGTAGGGCATTAAATTTACGTTTTTTCAGATATTTTTTAGATTCTGCCAAAGCCTGAATCAATTGCTCAATGGTATGGCTTAACTGTTGGGTCAAGTGCGGATCTACACCATTCAGTAGAACGGACTGTGCCTGAATCAAAGCATCTGCATAATGATTCAGCCCATATTGATTATCCAGTACAGGCACAAGCTCATTACGCTTAATCGCCAGAATTTCCTCACGATCAAGCATCATGTCAGTCAAGGCAGGTAGAGCTTCAAAGCGCGACATGGTTGAGGCGATATCCTTTAAAAAAGTGAAACAAAGAAGTCTAGAACATCTTCGAATGTAGCAAAAAAACAGACTGCGTTGTGTATATTTATCCAGAAATTCGTTACATCACTTTAACTAAATCCATGTTTTATCTTTATTTTAATTATGATTTTGGCAAGACAATCCAATTACAGAGATAAATGGCTACGTAGCATCTTGAGAATTGTTTAACTTTAAGCATTTAGAACTTTAAAATGTATTCAATCTGATCTAAATGCTTACAACACCAGGTTTTACTTAAAATCCATATGCAAAAAAAGCCATATTGCTATGGCTTTCAAGGATGATCCAACGCTGGCTTAAAGATAATCCCCTTCGCTCTCCGGCTGAAACAGCACTTTTTCAATGGTTACTTTCATGGTATGACCATCCGGTTGTGGCCATTCAATGGTTTGACCTTCTGCTAAGCCCAAAATGGCTGCACCTATCGGTGCGACCACATTGACCTGCCCCTTTTCACCTTTAAATTCGTGTGGGTAAACTAGTGTCACCTCAACAGCTTCCGTAGAAGGTGCAATGGTCAACAACACACGGGAATGCATGGTCACGATATTGCTTGCGATCGCTTGCGGCTCGACCACTTCGGCACGTGCCAATTCATCCTCTAAGCGGATCATGGTTTCGCTCAGCTTGCTCTGATTCTCCAGCATCGTTTCCAGACGATGTAAATCTTGCTCAGATAAAATAATGTTGGGTTTAGTCATCCTTATTACCTTGTTTAATGCATAAATGAAAAATTAATCAATCAACCGCCAGCAGCATTTTTAAATACAGGATTTACCCATATTCAAATGATACCGATCCATATAACGTTTAAATAAAAAGAATGATGTCATTCACGGCGCTTATATCAGCACCACCTTACAGTAACATGGGATTCACTCAAGCGCTTCATCTACCATGATCTTCAGCTCAATAACCTATTATTTTTAAAGTGTCAGGTTCTGAAAATAATTCCTGTAAATAATTTCAAGCAAAGCATGCAACGAATGCATTCATTCTTTTAAAGCATTTAAAAATACAAATAGTTGATAAAAGACTTTAAGCCAGATTGAGAAAAACTCAATATGATTTTATTGATGACTCAATCTCTTACGGCATGGAAATTGATCTATATAAGCCCGATCAAGTCTAAACATCTTTTACATCGTTATTTTTACAGCTATAAAAAAAGCTCCCGGTTGGGAGCTCCTTTCCGTTTATAAGCGATTATGCATAAACTGGGAATTTAGCACATACCGCTGCAACTTTCTCTTTCACCGCGTTGATAACAGCTTCATCGCCTTTAGCATTCAGGATGTCAGCGATCCAGCCTGCAAGTTCACGCACTTCAGCTTCGCCAAAACCGCGAGTTGTTACTGCAGGTGTACCGATACGGATACCTGAAGTGACGAACGGAGAGCGTGGATCGTTTGGTACAGAGTTTTTGTTCACAGTAATGTGAGCAGCACCTAACCAAGCATCAGCTTCTTTACCTGTAATGTCTTGCTTGATTAAAGACAGCAAGAACAAGTGGTTTTCAGTACCACCAGAAACTACATCATAACCACGAGCGATTAATACTTCAGCCATTGCTTTCGCATTAACAACGACTTGTTGTTGGTAAGCTTTGTATTCAGGTGCCATTGCTTCTTTGAAGCAGATTGCTTTCGCAGCAATCGCGTGAACCAAAGGACCACCTTGGTTGCCTGGGAATACAGCTGACTGTAATTTTTTCTCGATTTCTTCGTTTGCTTTCGCAAGAATAAGACCAGAACGTGGACCACGAAGTGTTTTGTGAGTCGTAGTCGTAGTAACGTCAGCGATTTGTACCGGGCTTGGGTAAACGCCAGCAGCAACTAAACCTGCAACGTGAGCCATATCAACAAACAGATAAGCGCCAACTTTGTCCGCGATTTCACGGAAACGCTGCCAGTCAACGATCTGGCTGTATGCAGAGAAACCAGCAACGATCATGCGTGGCTTATGCTCAAGCGCTAAACGCTCAACTTCTTCGTAATCGATCTCGCCAGTTTCAGGGTTTAAACCGTACTGAATCGCATTATATGTTTTACCAGAGAAGCTTACTTTTGCACCGTGAGTCAAGTGACCACCGTGAGCAAGGCTCATCCCCAAAACTGTATCGCCCGGGTTCAGAAGCGCTAAGTAAACTGCTGAGTTTGCTTGTGAACCAGCATGTGGCTGAACGTTAGCATAATCAGCACCAAAGAGTTCTTTAGCACGGTCAATCGCCAATTGTTCGATAACGTCTACATACTCGCAACCGCCATAGTAGCGTTTACCTGGGTAGCCTTCCGCATATTTGTTAGTAAGTTTTGAACCTTGAGCTTCCATAACTGCTGGTGAGCAGTAGTTTTCAGAAGCGATTAGCTCAATATGAGCTTCTTGACGAGCATCTTCATTCGAGATTGCTTGAGCTAATTCTGGATCAAATTCAGCGATAGAGATATTGGCAAACATTAGCGAGGTCCTATTGATTTAGGGCTTTTAAGCCGTGCTAAGATTGGCGCGTATTGTAGCATGAAGTTTTAAATTTTCGATCATGAACTTTATTCAGTTTGCAATAAAAATGGCTCATATCTAAAAAAACATGAGCCATTCAGATAAAAATAAGTTATTGAATTGGCATTAGAGATTTTACATCTGAAATAATATTAGGAATATTCAGTGCATAGACGCTACCATGATCCCATTTAGTCGCATTTGACTCATCCGTAATATAACGTACTGAAGTTTGTTTCTGATTGGCGAGTGCAACCAAAACATCTGTTGCTGCTTTCGGAACGGTACTATCTGCTGAACCCTGATAAATAATCACTGGCGTAGAAACTTTAACAAGTAAAGGCTGAGAATCTTTTTCCAAGAAGCTCTTTACGACTGGAATACTCATAAAGTTAGTTTGAGTACGAGGATAATTATTTACTGAGTTATTATTTGATTGTGCATAAGCATACATTGCAGTACCAAATTTCTGGCCTAATACATCATAGCAATCAGTTTCTGCATTTTTCGCGATTTCGTCGGTTGGTGTTTTAAAAATCTGACTATATTGCAAATTTGGGTTCGGGTTACGCAAACCGGCAACAATCAATGCAGTAAAGGTATCTAAAGATGCTAAAGTTCCAATTTTTTTATCCAGATTTGTTTCTTGTCCCGCCTGTTGTTCACCTCCTGTCAAAATCAGATTGAAATTTGAAGCCGGTGCTAAAGCTACCGTACCTTTATAGGTCATCTTAGAAGCACGTGCTGCATATTGCGCAGCACCTAAAGCTGCCTGTCCACCTTGAGAATGCCCTACTGCAACCCATTGATTGGACGCTTGTGAACCTAAATAATTTCGTGCAGCCACAACTGCATCAGTAATAGAATAAGCTTCACTTTTCAGATTCAAGAAAGGATGAAGTTCTTTTCCACTTGGCTCTCCTAAACCTTCATAGTCAGGTGCCACTACAATATAGCCAGCTTGGAGAAACCCGCCAATCATGGCTTTGATATAATCATTCAGCGCTTTTCGACTCGGCGCACACTGATCAGCTACACCGGTAGTTCCATGTGCCCATGCCACAATTGGCCAGCCTGTAGCTGGAGGCGTTCCCTCGGGTGTGAAAACTAATGCAGTAGCTTGTGTTTCCTTACCATTAATTCCTAACATCTTATAAGTCATGATCACACTTTCGTCAGCGATCCCGGAGAAATCCGTTTGAGTATAGGCTACAGGTGTTGCCACGACTGGATTATCGATATTATTTACTGGAACAGCAGGTTTGGACTCGTAAAAACGATCATTATCACTATCATCGTTACAAGCAGTTAAGGCTACACTTAATGTGAGAAGAGCACAGGTCAATACTTGACGTTTCATCGATCTTATCCTTATCTTATTTATTATCATCTCTAATGAGTTTTTCTGGTTTTATCTTTAACAAACGATAAAACTACATGTAATTTCCCAATTTATCTAAACAATATCAAGAAAAGAATGCGTTATTTTTTCTATTAAATTCGCGTCAGTTTATATTTATTATGAAATCAGCAAACTTAAAAATAGAGAATTTCCCCTTTTCAGAACTATACAAATAGTCGTCATACGTTAAAAAGCCTGCAATTAATACAGAAATAAAGCAATTCAATTGTCAGTTGCAAAATAATAATGTTAGATTTTACTCTCCTCTCTTTTCAGGCACATTTCCGACATGCAGGCCATTATTCTTGATACCGAAACGCATACTTTAAATGGCCAACCCATCGAAATTGCTTATGCGCCTGTCGAAATTGTAGAGCATAAAATCAGTCTGGATAAAAGCCGCCTGTTTGATCAGCTCTACTCATGTGACGAAGCTATTTCTTTTGCTGCCATGGCCGTGCATCATATTCTGGAATCGGATCTGGAAGGTCAGCCGCATTACAGCACCTTTCGCCTGCCTGATGAAACCGTCTACATGATCGGCCATAATATTGATTATGACGTCCGTGCCATCGAAAAATGTGGCGTAGATACTTCAAAAATCAAGGCGATTTGTACACTGGCTTTAGCACGTCGGGTCTGGCCAGATGCGGAAGCACACAATATTTCTGCCCTGATTTATATGATCACCAAAGGCAGCGAAAGAGCGCGTGAAATGATCCGTAAAGCGCATCGTGCCGATATGGATATTATTTTAACTGCCAATATTTTGATGCATATTGTGCATCATTTAAAAATCAACAGTATGCAGGAATTATTCGACGCTTCTGAAGATGCCCGAATTCCACGTACGATTAATTTTGGCAAACATCGCGGTACTGCCATCGCCGAACTTCCTACTGACTATGTGCAATGGCTATTGCGTCAGGATGAACTGGATCCTTATTTACGTAAGGCCCTTGAAAATACGGCGATCACGACATTATAGGTCTTATCAAAATAAACCTCAGTATTTTAATAAATACTTCATATTAATGTAATTTTCACAGACTATGCTCTAGCTGAATTTTAGCAACCATCTATTCAGCTATGATGCATTTTTATAAAACTCAACGTGGGATCGAGGTGCTACAGGATCGCTCCATCCCACTGACCGCACGCCAACGCCGCTTACTGGTTCTGATCGGCAGCCAGGATTTCAACTTATTAAATGATGGCTTAAAACAACAGCTTGCTCCTGCCGAACTCTTAGATCAGCTTTATGCCATGGATTTAATTATTCCAGCTGAAACGGGCGAGGTAGCCATCAGTCAAAAGCAGGCTGATGCAAGAACAGATACAAAAGTTGACCTGGCACACTCCGAGATTCACCGATCGTTGGACTCATCGATAGCAGCAGCTTCTGCGACAAAAGAACTCCATCCTGAGATGGAATCCATTAAAGTAGCGCAGGACATTCCATCTGCTGAAACGGATTCAAGCCATGCAAAAAAGCTGCCTGAACTGCAACCTATGTCTTTTGAAGACCTTAAATATATGATGATGGAAAGCTTACAAAAATATTGTGGCTTGATGGCCAAGCAGCAAATTCATCAGATTTTACAGGCGCCGGATACGCGCAGTTTAAAACTGTGCCAAATGCAATGGATCACGTCCCTTCAGGAAAGCCGTATTGCTCCCCAAGAATTGAATCACATTCTGAAGCAGATCAATTTTGCTTTAGATCAATTACAGCAAAATAAAGCTGAAGACTAATAAGATCTTAGTCTTTAAAACTCTTAAATGAGCAAGTTTAACAATAAGCTAGCTTTGATTGTTTAAGATAACTAATTGATTATTTGAAATATTTATATTCAAGCGAAATTTAAAGCTCGGAATATCCGACTTAAGCGTGATAGAAAAAGAATTACAATCCCGCCATATAGGTGAGCATAGACATCCGATTGGATCATGTATATGTCACATTATTTAGAATTCGATGCGTTCGATAATCCCATGCAACTGAGTAAAGTTGGCAACTGGGTGATCACCTTTTTAAGTCCGGTTGAAGAACTGCAATTTGTGCAACTGGCGATTACCTATGTGCTTCCCCGCCAGATCAGTGATAGCTTGCAACCGCGCCGTATATTGATTCAAAAAAGTCCCATTGAGCATCATTGGCTGATTCAGGCCATTGAATGTTTTGACAGCACGACTCGTCAGGAAATTTCTTTAAGCCCTGAGCATACAACCGCACAGCAAACTTTAGCGCAGATTTTGCAAAAATTTGAAAAATATGATGTGGATGTACAGCTTAAACAGATTTAAATACTTGCTCACTCTAGCGAACTTTTTTATTGGTATGGGGAATTTCTTCGGCCAATCAAGGCTCACTACCACGTTGTCTTCTCTTAGAGATTGAATCAGCTTCTGATTATAAGCTGCATACATTAGTATCCAAGCTGGCAAATACCAGAGTATAAAAAACTCACCTAAATGGTGAGTTTTTTAACTGCTGAATCGGTGATTTCGGATAAATAAGTTCAATTTTTTTCTACCTATCTGAAGTTCACTGATTAAATTATTCGACAACGCGATAAATATTTGAAGATTTTTGGCTTTCAAATAATAGCTCAATACTCGGCAGAATCGTTTCACCATCCACCACAATATGTTCAATTTTTTTGACCAACTCAGCTGCATGATGAATGTTGTGCTCTGCAAAGGAACACAGCATCGCTTTCGCTTCAGTCACTTGGCTAAATTGATCTTTCACCTTGATATCAATCATCTTTGACATTTTTCCTTCCTCTCTCATTATCCAATTTGCAGTTTTTTATACCATAATTAGCCAAGCGATTAATCTTCAAGATGTTAACGAATTTGGCAATGTAAACTTTTTTATCTGGAGGGATTATAATAAAAAGAATATTAAACTGAATGAATTGCGCAGACATTAAAAAAGCTCGCATTTCTGCGAGCTCTGTGTTGGATGGCTAGTGCTAGATTTATTGTCTGGTGATGAACATCAAACTCAACTAACTGTCATTGATCCGTCCAACTTATCGGTAGCGTCTTATTGGTTTTACGACCTACCATGAGTTCAATATAACAGTATTTTTTTAGCCAACAATACTCTTTTACACTTCTAAAAGAAGACTTATACAAGATTCCAATTGTCATTTTTTTAAAGCAGATTAGAATATTTCTGGCTTGTCTTACGAAGAATTTTGCATTCATATCATCTTTATCTAATTTATTGATTTCTAGAAAAATACCTTATTAAGCATACAACTTCCCGTTGCATAGACGGCTCAATACTCTCGTTCATAATCTCAATAAGCGCTTTAAAATTTAAGTTGGAATATGATTTTTTATAAATAAAAAATACTTCCGGAAAAGGACGCAATATTCAAAGAAACTGCTGTCATGAATCGATACGACTAATTTTAAAATGATTATTTTTCAAAAAATGGCGACAATTTAACCTCCCATCAATGTCAATTAACCATATTTTTGTCTGATTATTTAATAACTTACATGAGGAAATCAAAATTATTCAATTGATTTTCTGAACGTTAAATACCATATTTTTATTTGCAGCATAGTCAAATATTCAGAACCTTACTCAGCTTTTCAAATCCACCCTATTTACAGCCAAGCAATCTATAAATTCTAAATTTGATCGAAATAAAAGCTCCCACTTAATGGAAATTTAATTTTATATCAACCTTAAACATTGAATATAAATGCAATACAATGCTCATAAATACATCGAGGTATATCTAATTTTTTATGTCAGCTAATAATTTTAGGAAACACCTTGATCTCAATTTAAGGCAGTTAATACTTTTATTGGCTATTTTTAGTGTATCTAGCCTTTTTATTATTTCTCTCATTATTAGCTATCAGATCGTAAAAAATCAGTTAATCGACAATTCTCTTGCCTTAAACTCTGATCATGCACATAAAATTGCATTAAGCACAGACAACCATTTTAGAAATATGCTTCTTGAGCTGGACTATAGTGCCAAGATATTAGGTCAAGACTTTAATAACAATGAGCTAAGAGAAGCCGAGGTCAATAAATTAAAATATCAGTCTGAACACTATAACAGTGTTGTGATCAGTGACACCCAAGGCAGACTGATAAACTTTTCCCCTAATATTCTGCATATTGATAAAAGCAAAATACAACATACTCAAGGGATTATTGACTCTCTTCATAAAAAATCGACTTATATATCTTCGCCCTATTTTTCTGTGCAAAAAAATATGATTGTGTTTATTTCTCAACCTATTTTTGACAAGTCAAATCACTATCAGGGCTTCATCGGTTCAGCGATTTATTTAAAAGAAAAAAATGTAATTAATCAGCTTCTAACCACTTATAAAAATTATAAGAATAGTTATATGTATGTGATTAACAATGAAAATAAAATTATTTTCCATCCCGATCGTGAAAGAATCGGTCAATTGGCCAGCAATAATACTGGTCTGGAATATATGCATGCGCATAAAAATGGTCAAATTCGTTTAATCAATAGCCAGGGCGTTGATAATCTGGCGGGTTTTTCTCATATTCCGACTTCAAACTGGATCGTGGTTTCCCAACAACCCACCCATGATTTACTTAAACAGGCAAATTCTATCCTTTATAAATTAGCCGCAGGATTCTTTTTATTTTATCTGCTTGTTTTTTATATTGTATGGCGACTGTCTGACTCTATCTCGGCCCCGTTGAATCAACTGGCAGATATGGCGAGTCTGCTAAATCAGGCAGAAATCGGTTCAAAAATTAAGAATATCCAGCCTTGGTACTATGAGGTCACAAAATTCAAGTTAGCCCTACTGCTCAGTGTTCGCAAATTTTCACAACAAATGAGCAAGATGGATCATCATATTAATACAGATCCTTTAACCGGCTTGATGAATCGTCGTGGGTTGAATTATGTCATGACTCACAACATGAAAATGAACATCCCTTTTTCAGTGCTTCTGATGGATGTGGATCATTTTAAAAACATTAATGACAATTATGGTCATGATCAAGGTGATGTTGTCTTAAAGCATATTGCCAAGACGATGCAGCAAAAATTTCGTAAAGATGATATTTGCTGCCGCTACGGTGGTGAAGAATTTATCATTATTATACCGAACAGCAATCTCACTGAAGTGTATGAAAGTGCGGAAAGGTTCAGAAAAGAGATTGCAGGTAAAGAGATTCAGAATATAGGTCACATTAGCATTTCGATTGGGATTGCTTCTTGGCCAGACAGTTCTAAAAATATTCTAGACGTTTTGAAAATTGCCGATAACAATCTTTATCGGGCGAAAGATGATGGCCGCAACTGTGTGCGATACTAATTTGATTTATTTTTCAGTTTTATAGTTTAAATAAATGGTGCGCTCAGCGCGCACAATAAACACCACCCAAGACACTGATTTTTAATAAATATCATCAACCCTTGTTCTACATTTACCGTAAAAATTACCGCAAAAAAGATCTGTACACTACCCGAAAATTTCTTAGATATAGTGATGATCTATACGTATATCAGCAAACAATATATCAGATTTCCTGAATAACTAATTCAGTATAAAAATTATCACAATTAAATAATTTGTTATAACCTATACAAAATTTGTAGAGTTTATAACATGACTATAAGCATCCTCATTTCTAGCCTTTCCACACAAAACTCTTCTGCTCGAATGAGAATTTGGCGTTCCATCAAAAGCTGTGGCGCAGCAACTCTGCGTGATGGTGTCTATGTGCTACCTAATGAACAAAAGCAACGCTTTGACCCCATTATTGACGAACATCAAAGTGCCGATGGCATTGCCTATCTATTCGATTCCGTTAGCAACAATAATTTAGACTTAATTCAACTCTTTAATAGAAAAAATGAATACTCTGAATTTTTGCTACAACTGAATGAAATAGAGAGTTCACTGAATGTTGAGCAAAAAAATGAACATTTAAAAAGCATTAGAAAATTAAGAAAGCAACTTTCGTCTCTCATCGATATTGATTTCTTTCCTAATGAATTACAAAACACAGCCTTAAACGCGATATCAAAACTCGAACTTAAAATTCATCACTTAGGGGAATCAAATGAGCCCTCTTCTATAAATAGTGATCTACCTTCTCTTAATCTTCATGACTTCCAATCTAAAACCTGGGCTACACGAAAACGACCTTGGGTAGATCGTTTAGCTTGTACGTGGCTCATTCAAAAATTTATTGATAAAGACCCTATTTTTATGTGGCTAGAAGATATTAAAGATTGTCCAGCAGATGCTTATGGTTTTGATTTTGACGGTGCAACGTTTACCCATGTTGGTGAGCTTGTTTCATTCGAAGTACTTTTACACAGCTTTAATTTAGCCGATAAATCACTTCTGAAAATCGCTGAAATTGTGCATTACCTAGATATTGGCGGAAATGAGCCACCTGAGGCTCTTGGGTTAGAAAAAATATTACAAGGACTGAGAAGCAGTATTCAAGCTGATCAACAGTTGGTGGAATTATCCAATCACATTTTTGATGGTCTATATACCAATTTTAAAAGTGAGAATTCATGAGTCAATTACAAGAAAACGATTTCGAGCCCAATCCAGAAATCAGCTTTAAAGAGGCCATACTGTTTTGGCTTAAACTCGGATTTATCAGCTTTGGCGGGCCTGCAGGCCAAATCTCTGTCATGCACCAAGAATTGGTAGAACAAAAAAAATGGATCTCCGAAAAGAGATTTATGCATGCGCTCAATTACTGCATGCTGCTTCCGGGGCCTGAGGCACAACAATTAGCAACCTATATTGGCTGGCTAATGCACAAAACAAAAGGCGGTATCATAGCCGGACTATTTTTCATTTTACCTTCCCTTTTCATTCTCATCGGTCTTTCATGGGTCTATGCAAAATTTGGAAATGTACCTGTCATTGCAGGGCTTTTTTATGGCATCAAACCTGCTGTCACCGCTATCGTCTTTCATGCAACCTATCGTATTGGCAGTAAATCACTGAAGAATAAATATATGTATGCTATTGCATGTGCTGCATTTATTCTTATTTTTGCCTTTAATGTTCCTTTCCCCCTTATTGTGCTGCTGGCTGCTTTAAGTGGTTATCTCTTAAGTAAATTTGACCCAAAACTATTTACAAGCAATGCTCATGCATCAAGCCTCAAAGACTACGGGAAGGCAATCATTGATGATGATACGCCCACACCTGAACATGCCATTTTTAAATGGTCTCGCTTAATTAAATTACTAGTTGTTGCAATTATTTTGTGGTGTCTCCCTATAGCATTACTGACGGTAGCTTATGGCTGGTCTCACGCTTATACACAAATGGCTTGGTTTTTCACCAAAGCTGCATTGATGACTTTTGGCGGAGCTTATGCTGTTTTACCTTATGTATATCAAGGTGCTGTTAACTTCTATGAGTGGCTTAAACCAACCGAAATGATCGACGGTTTAGCATTGGGTGAAAGTACACCTGGCCCACTCATTATGGTCGTTGCTTTTGTTGGATTTATGGGCGGTTACAACCTCGACCTATTAGGGCCTGAACATAAGTTTTTAGCAGGTGCTTTTGGAGCAACAATTGTTACTTGGTTCACCTTCCTATTTTCGTTTGTGTTTATTTTAGGTGGAGCACCTGTAATCGAATCTACTCACAATCAAATTAAATTTACTGCACCACTGACAGCAATTACCGCAGCTGTTGTCGGCGTAATTCTTAATTTGGCCCTTTTCTTTGCTTACCATGTGCTATGGCCAAAAGGGTTTGAAGGACAATTTGACTACATTGCTGCAGTAATAACCTTACTCGCTTGTATTGCTCTCTTTAAGTTCAATCAAAGTGTATTAAGAGTCATCGGTGCCGCTGCAATTTTAGGGCTTATCATTAAACTAAGCATATAAAAAAAGAGCAGCTCAAATGAGCTGCTCCTTTTTATCTATTTTTTATACTGCTGCTTGGAGTCTAGAACTTGTATTAATTTCTACTGAAACGTGCACAATTTCCTCATGAATAGATAAGGCTTTTCTGACTTCATCTGCCGTGATATTTAAACTGCTTACATCTAGTGACAAGATACAAGAAAACTTACCTTTACCCACCTTCCATACATGAATATCAGTAATCACAATTCGGCTATCTAAGTCTTCAATGACTTCCTGAATTTCCTGAACAACTGGATGTTCCATTTCAGCATCAAGTAAAGTTTTGCCTGTCTCGCGGATAAGCCCCCAAGACCAATGTGCGACTAGAAATGCACCTACAATACCCAAAACTGCATCTAAGAAATCCCAGCCAAAAAATTTACCTGCAAATAATGCAATGATCGCCAATACAGAAGTCACAGCATCTGCAACGACATGAAGGAAAGCTGCTTTCTGGTTTAAATCATGTTCGTGATGCCCATCTTCATCATGGTGATGGTGTCCATGATCATGATGGTGATCATGTTCGTGGTGATGATGGTGGTGATGCCCACTATCGTGTAGTAACCAAGCACAAATAAAGTTCACTGCAAGACCAATCACTGCGATTGATATTGCTTCGTTATAGTGAATATTAACGGGATTAAATAGGCGCTCTACCGATTGTATTCCCATAAATAATGCCACAACCATGAGTAAGATCGCACTAGAGTATCCAGCTAAAATTTCTATCTTCCACGTACCAAAACAGAATCGCTGATCTTGTGAATATTTACGTGCCATTCGATAAGCAAAATATGCTAAGCCCAATGCCAGCATGTGTGAACTCATGTGCCAGCCATCAGCTAGTAAAGCCATCGAATTAAAGAATCATCCTCCAAAAATTTCAAAGACCATCATGACACCCGTCAGGATCGTCGCAATTAAAATTTTCTTCTGTGCTAGTGGATTACCTTCATCGAATTGATGCGTATGGTTGCTTTTAACATTACTTAGATATTGCATTTTTTTATGCCATCAATAATACTCCCCTATAGTATATTTAATTTGGACAGAAATGCTATGTCGCATCTGCATCAAGACAAAAAAATTTTAAATCGGGTTAAGCGAATTCAGGGCCAAATTAACGCCGTTGAACAGAGTTTGGCTGACACGCACAAATCATGCATAGACGTACTGCAACAGGTCGCTGCCGTTCGTGGTGCTATAAATGGATTAATGAATCAATTGATTGAAGCACATCTCAAAGAGCATGTAATCAAAGATAAAGATGCGATTAATGAAGAAGAGTTAAAAGAGTTTTTAGCATTACTCAGCCGCTATCAATAAGATGACACGATAAAAAATCTCTTTTCAATTTTTATAGACTTGATATGATAATTACATCTTTATTGCTTAATAGTTTATATGCGACCCCGAATACGTAAGTTTTTAACTTCTCTTTATTCAACTCCAGATTCAAAAGTGCTCGAAATAAAGTTCAATTTAAGTCATCACTGTGACTTTGAACTATTTAAAAAGTTAAAAAAAACCAACTGCCAAAGCATAAAAAATGCGATTCACAGCATCCTTTATGAGCGTGGCTATACAACTGCAGAAATCTCTCTGCTCACTAATGACAATACTTAAAATTATAAACAGCCTTCAAATTCATTGAGGGCTTTTTACTTAAATTTGAAAAATAATGAACTGGCTGGCATCAATACAATTATCCTTAAGGACTAACCAACTTAATTATGCTTTGCTTGGACAAAATTATTCACACTCAAAAACCTCAATCCTACACCGGGTTCTGTCAAAATATATTTAGGATGCACTGCATTATCATTTAATTTAGCACGCAATTTAGCAACCAAAATTCTTAAATAGTGCGTATCTTCCTGATGCGTTGCACCCCATAGTTCCTTGAGTATCTGTGGCTGGGTTATCAGTTGTCCTTTATGCTGTGCAAGCAACGTTAATAGTTGATATTCCTTACGGGTCAAAGCAATCAGATTTCCCTCTAAATAAACTTGACGCTGAGCAAAGTCAATTTTCAAGTAGCCATCATCAAAAATTACGCTTTCAACCACACTTAACTGAGTCTGCCGAAGTAGAACACGAATTCTTGCCAAGAGCTCCTGAATACTAAATGGCTTCGTCACATAATCATTTGCGCCTGAATCCAAAAGTTTTACTTTTTCATTTTCATCAGAACGGACAGAAAGAACAATTACTGGCACATGAGACCAATTCCGTAATTCCATTAAAACATCAAAACCATCCAAATCAGGCAAGCCCAAATCTAAAATAACTAAATCAGCACCATGCAAGGCTAACTCACCTAAACCTTGCTGGCCATTTTCAGCTTGAATAACTTTATAACCTTGGGTACGCAATGCTATATCAAGAAATTTTCGTATTTGTGTCTCATCATCTATGATTAAGACTGTAGCGATGGCACTAGTAGATGGATTGAGTTCAGCCATTCATTTTCCTTAATTGAAAACCTTACAGTAATGGATTAATTGGAAGCTGCATGCGGATACATGTGCCTTGATTATGACTTAGAGATGAAGTAGAAATAGCCCCCATGTGTGCCCCAATAATTGCCTTAACAATACTCAAGCCCAATCCGGTACCGTGTTGTCCACGATCACCTCGTTCCATTGTATAGAACATATCAAAAATACGATCACGCTCATTTTCAGGAATCCCCTGCCCCTGATCAGAAATCGTTATTTCCATTTCATTTTCTTTTAACCTAGAAACTTGAATTGAAATCGGTGTATTTTCAGGTGAAAACTTAGCGGCATTTTCCAATACATTAAAAATAGCTTGTTCAATGAGTGCAGCATGTACATACAAACTTAATGGATCATCAGGTAAATGCACCTCAACTAAAGCTTGCGGCATATAACGTTGTAACCTGCGTACCGCTGAACCAACGAGCTCATCGACACCAATCCAATCTCGTGCCAGTGTTAGACCCTCATGTCCCAAACGAGTCATATCCAATAAATTTTGTATATAGCGGTCTAATCGTTCACCTTCTAAATGAATCGCCTCAAGTAAACTATTTTGATCCGTTTCGTCCATAGAATGCCGATAATTGCTTAAGGTATCAGCAGCACCAATGATTGATGCTAAGGGTGAACGTAAGTCATGTGAAACTGAAGATAATAACGCTGAACGTAATCTTTCTGTTTCTGAACTCACATTAGCAATTTCAAGCGCTTTGGTTAATTGCGTACGCCAAATAGCTTGAGCAATAAATTCGACCATCACCTCTGCTAATTGTTTTTGTTCAGACGTTAAAAGCCGTTGCTGCAATGGAAATTTTAGCCCAATGACGCCTACGCATTGCTTTGAAGCCAATAGCGGTAAAAACCACCAAGCATTTTCCATCAGTGTTTGAGTAAAACGGCCTGAAGCCTGATGATTTTTAAAAGTCCAATTTGCAGAAATTTGTTCCTTTGTACTCATCTTTTCTAAGTTTTGATTTTCCTGTTCAGTTTCTGGTGAATAAATCCAAACATCTGCATTTAGGTTTTTGTTTAAACAATGCATTGCAATATCTTGAACCTGCTGTAAATCTACTGCAGTAGAAAGCTTTTGTCCTAAATCTTGCATAATACTGTTATAACTGTTTGATGCTTTTAGCGCTGTAACCTGCTCTTTTAATTTAGATGCCAGCTTACTTGCAATTAAAGCAGCACCTAAAAAAGCCAGCACCGTGATCACACCTTGATGAGCTGAAATTTCCAACGTAAATTTAGGACTGATAAAAAAGAAGTTATAGGCTAAAAAAAATAAAATTGCAGAAAATACCGCTGCAAGCATCCTTGTTTTTGATGCGACAAATACCACAGCAGTAATAAAAATAACTGAAATATCGTCAATGCCCAAATAGGTTTCACTTAGGCTTGCGATCACAATGCTGATCACTGTTGTAACAAGTACGTAGGATATTTCGCTCAGTGTTAAATAATTTCTTCTACTGTCTGAGGCTATATTGTCTGAAACAGCAATATTTTTTGGCGATAAAACAGGAACAATACTAAGCTCGAATCGTGGCTGAAGTTTGATTAACTGATCAACGAAATCTGCTTTCAAAGGTAAGTTAAAGACTTCTTTCTTCGGCTGGGATAAAACCAAAGTAGAAATACCATGCTCAATAACATAATCAAAAAGAGTTTTCGCATGCTGTTTACCGTATAGCGTTTCCGTCATACCACCCATTTGCCGAGTCATATTCAATGCAATTTCGATTTCTCGGCTTTGACGATTAGCTTGTTTCGGCAGAATCTGAGAATCTTTAGAGAAAGTGACTACAGTCCATGCGGCCATCCGTTGCTCGGCAATACGACATCCTGCTCGCACCAATGATTCAGAGTTTCCTAGACCATCTATCATAATCAAAACATGGTTTTTAAGCGGAATAGCCGCTTGCCCTTGAATTGCAAAATTTTCCCGAACATCTGTATCTACATAACCAGCAACTGTTTGCATCGCTAGTTCACGTAAAGCAGTTAAATTAGCGACATTAAAAAATCGCTGTAAAGCTTGTTCTGCCTGTTCTGGTATATACACTTTTCCTTGCTTCAAACGCTCTAGCAATTCATTGACAGGCAAATCAATTAAACGAATATCTCGAATACGTTCAAAGACCCGATCAGGCACTGTTTCTTTAACACGGATACCTGTAATTTGAAAAACAATATCATTCAAACTTTCTAAGTGCTGAATATTCATTGTTGTAAAAACATCAATACCAGCATCTAAAAGTTCATTGATATCTTGCCAGCGCTTTTCATGACGGCTGCCAGGTACATTGGTATGAGCGAATTCATCAACAAGAACAATATTTGGCTTCTTGTCTAGTACCGCATCTAAATCCATTTCCTCAAGCTGGTGCTCTTGATATTGAATAATTTTACGCGGAATCAAAGTTAAACCCGCCACTAAGTTTTCAGTTTCAGTTCGGCCATGTGTTTCTACATAAGCAATCGCTATGTCACTGCCTTGCAAAGCCAATTCATGGGCACGAACAAGCATAGCGAAAGTTTTTCCAACGCCCGGAGCAGCCCCTAAAAATATGGTCAAACGTCCAGATTGAAAACGTTGAGTATGCTGTAAAAACACATCAACTTTATTTGTTTTACTTTTATCCATAAATTTATAACTTTTATAAATATCTTAGATTTATGCCCTTTCTAGTAGGAAGAGGATAGTTCTCCTCTTCCTTCCATTTTATTAAATCGCTTTTTCAGCCTGATCCAAAGCAATGTTTATTTCAAGCACATTCACACGTGTCTGCCCTAATATTCCGAAGCTAGGCCGAATACTTCTTTCCAGTACTAATGTCTCCACATCTTGTACTGACATTCCTCTTGCGGCTGCAATTCGATTGACCTGAATTAAGGCGGCCTGCAGACTAATTTCAGGATCGATACCGCTGCCCGATGCTGTTACCAAATCAGAAGGGATTTGAGATTTTTCAACGCGCTCTTGTGCCACAATTTTATTTAAACGCTCATCCATCATTTCATGTAATGCTGGATTTGTTCGTGCCAAATTACCCCCTGCCATGGCCATAGGGTCATAATTTGACGCGGACGGCCGCGGTTGAAAATACTTTGCTTGAATAAAAGGCTGTGCAACCAAACTTGACCCAATGACCTCACCATTCTGTACAATCAAACTGCCATTGGCTTGATGCGGAAAAATGACCTGCCCTAAACCTGCTGCAACCGAGCTATATGCAAAGCCGCATATAGCCAAGGTCACAGCTGTTAAGCCAATGGATGCACGTATTAAACCGAATCCAGCCGTCGACATACTATTCAATTGCTCATTTTCTTGATGGTTTTCAATATTCATTTTTATTCTCCTCATCAGTTCAAAGTGATAACAATTGACTAATCATCAGATCAATCGCTTTAATCGCAACAAAAGGCAACATTACTCCGCCTACACCATAAATCAGCATATTACGGCGTAATAATTGAGTTGCCGTTGATGGCTTAAATTTCACACCGCGTAAAGCAATCGGGATGAGTAAAGGAATAATAATCGCGTTAAATATCAGTGCTGAAAGGATGGCGCTTTCAGAGCTACTCAATTGCATCACATTCAGCACACCCATTTGTGGAATAGCCGCGACAAATAATGCAGGTAAAATGGCAAAGTATTTTGAGACGTCATTTGCCAAAGAGAATGTGGTTAATGCACCGCGTGTAATCAGCTGCTGCTTACCAATTTCCACTACAGACAGAAGCTTCGTTGGATCGGAGTCTAAATCGACCATATTACCCGCCTCTTTAGCCGCTTGCGTACCTGAGTTCATCGCTAAACCAATATTAGCTTGAGCCAAAGCAGGAGCATCGTTGGTACCGTCTCCGACCATTGCCACCAAATGCCCTTTGTTTTGTTCCGCACGAATACAGCTGAGCTTATCTTCTGGTTTTGCTTCAGCAATATAGTCGTCTACGCCTGCTTCGGCAGCTATAGCAGCAGCCGTAAGTGGATTATCACCTGTCACCATGACGGTTTTAATGCCCATTTCACGTAAGCGCGCAAACTTTTCCTTGATCCCTTTTTTAATTACATCCGAAAGCTCAATGACACCTAAAATATTCCGATCTTTTGCGACCACAAGCGGTGTTGCACCCTTAGAAGCAACTTGTTCAACGCGGGTTTTCAACTCAAGTTGATTCTCAAGATTTTGTGATGAAAACTTAAGAATGGCATCCAATGCACCCTTACGAATTTGATGACCATCTTTCAAGTTAATCCCAGAAATACGCGTTGAAGCATCAAAGTTAATAAATTCTGCTTGCTCAGGCGTATCGACATGCTGTCCATATTCTTTTGCTAGAACCACAACCGATTTACCTTCAGGCGTTGGATCTGCCAATGAGGTAAGTACTGCAGCTTGGCAAAGCTCTGATTCAGTGACACCAGCGAGCGGATAAAATGCAGTTGCTTGGCGGTCACCATAAGTAATCGTGCCGGTTTTATCTAAAAGCAGTACATCTACATCACCAGCAACTTCTACCGCTTTACCTGATTTAGCAATAACATTGGCTTTTAAAGCACGGTTCATCCCAGCTATACCGATAGCAGGAAGCAAGCCGCCAATGGTGGTTGGAATTAAGCAAACCAATAATGCAACCAGTAGAATTGGATTAATTTCGATTTTTAAGAAATGTCCAATCATTGGCAAACTGAAAACAACTGCAATGAAAGTCACTGTCATCACTGTAAGTAAAATACCCAAAGCAATTTCATTCGGTGTTTTTTGACGGTTTGAACCTTCTACCAAAGCAATCATACGGTCAAGAAAGCTATTTCCTGTTTCAGCTGTGACTTGCACGATTATTCGATCCGTCAATACTTTAGTGCCACCAATCACACCTGATTTATCAGTACCCGCTTCACGTAAAACAGGTGCTGACTCCCCTGTAACAGCAGCTTCATTAATGGTTGCAAAACCATGAATAATTTCACCATCAGCAGGAATCAACTCACCCGCACGAACTTCAATCAAATCATGCATTTTTAAGAGCGTCGCTGCGATTTGTTCACCATCCGCATCTTCTTTATTTTTAATTCGACGTGCCGTTAAATTCTGGCGTGCTTGTCTTAAAGAGGAAGCCTGTCCCCGACCTTTGGCTTCTGCCACAGCTTCTGCATAATTCGCAAATAGCACAGTAATAAATAAAATGACTGTGACTAGAATGCCAAACATTAAGTCTGCTTTTCCCAAAAGTGTGCACACCAGCGTAATCAGTGTTCCTAGCCATACAATCGCCATCACAGGGTTCTTAATGACATGCTGCGGCAACAGTTTAATACAAGCATTTTTCCATGCTTCTACTTGGAACAATGTTGATTGATTTTGCTTTGGTACTGTTGGTAACGGCATATTTTGAACAGCGTTAATAGATTGTTTTGAATGATTCATATTTTTCACCCTTAAGCTTTAACCAACAACAAATGGTCTGCGATAGGCCCTAAAACCAGTACAGGCATGAATTGCAAGAGCGTCAACATCACCACAATGGCAATCAACGTGAGTGCAAAAGTCGGAGTTTCCACTTTTAAGCTGCCACTGCTTTCAGGAGCTTGACGTTTCGAAGCTAAACGTGCGGCAATGAAAAGAGGAATAATCAATGTTGGAAAACGGCCCAAGACTAGAGCTAAACTGGTACTTAAATTCCACCAAATTGTATTATCAGCCAGACCTTCAAAACCTGAGCCGTTATTGGCAAATGCCGAAACATATTCATACAGCACCTGTGAAACAGCATGATATTGAGGATTGCTATTGCCTGTTAATGTAGGGAAATACAATGTGATTGCAGTGAGGGTTAAAATCGTAATCGGTTGAATTAAAATCACCACAGCGAGTAACTTAATTTCCCCAGCTTCAATTTTCCGACCAAAGAGTTCAGGTGTACGCCCAATCATCAAACCTGCGATAAACACAGCTAAAAATAGATAAATGATAAATTGCTGTAACCCACAGCCAATCCCGCCCCAAATAGCATTAATCAGCATATTTGCTAATGCGATTAATCCAGTGAGCGGTGCAGAAGAATCATGCATCATATTGACTGAGCCATTATTCACCTGTGTAGTCAATGCTGACCATAGCGCAGAAGATGCTTCACCAAAACGTACTTCCTTACCTTCCATTGCATACAGCTGTGCTGCCGTTGTAGAAATACTTTCAGACCAAATTGCACTGCTGGCAGAAATGATTGACATCAGCAGCATTGAAGCAAAAACGAAGACTGCAAATTTTGTACGCTTGGTAAAAAAGCCCAGCATAAAAATAACTGAAACTGGAATGAGTAAAATAGCCAACATTTCTAGGAAATTAGATAATGGCGTTGGATTCTCTAAAGGCACGCTGCTATTAGGCCCATACCAGCCCCCGCCATTACTTCCTAATTGTTTAACCGCAACCATTGGTGCTACTGGCCCCAATGGAATTTTTTGCGTATGTAATTCTGCAGTTTGGTCTAGGACTTGAACTTCTGGGCCGCCTTGAAATGTTGATGGAACACCTTGGCTAGTCAGTAAAAGTGACCATACCATGCATAGCGGTATTAAAAATCTGAAGGTTGGACGAATGACATCTGCCCAATAATTACCGACATTCACACCTTGTAATGGAGTCCCCGAAGTTGTGTTTTTTTCAATATTCAGCGGAACGGATTGCTTATAAAATAATGCGCGAACCGTAGCAACAACCATTGCTAGCCCCATCATGGGAGTAATGATTTGCAAACCAACAATACCCACCATTTGTGACAAATACGACAACTGAGCCTGTCCGGAATAATGCTGCTGATTTGTATTGGTTAAAAACGAAATCATGGTGTGAAGGGCTAAATCCCACGACATATTTGGAGCCTGATTGGGGTTCAGCGGTAAGTTCGCTTGAGTCATAAATAAAACCCAAGTAAAGCCACCCAACACCATGCAACTCAGTACAAAACTTAGGGTATACGTTTTGACACTCATCCCCAATTTAGGGTTCGTACCCAACAGTATATATATCGGTTTTTCAATCCAATTGAAAAGTGGATCAATTCGCATTGTTTGATTTTGCATAACTGCTGCTAAATATTTACCAAGCGGATAAGCAAGGGCGACAACGTTCATGATAAGCAGAATAAATACTAACATCAGTTTTTACTCCCCTTAAAATGGAAAGCAAATACACTTTTTTTTATCTCTCTAAGTTGCATCGCCTCATGTATGGCGCAGTTGTTTTGATACGACATTTTTTGATGCGCTTTAAATTTAGCACTCATCTTTTCCATCCTAAGCATGGATAAATTTCCATGATTTAGTATCTAAAAGCCGCCCGTAAAATCTCTATTCAGAAATATGTATAGCGCGTAAAATTTGCGTAAAAATTTGCATAGATACATTTATATAAAGTTTGAAATGCCTTAAAAGATTCCAACCATTCATGATTATTTTTACTTATGGAAAATCTAGAACTTTTAAAAGCATTATTTTTAGGAATGATTGAGGGTTTAACAGAATTTCTACCAATATCAAGTACAGGACATTTAATTCTTTTTGGGCATTTAATTGATTTTCAATCCGACTCAGGCCGTGTATTTGAGGTCGTCATTCAGCTAGGTGCTATTCTTGCTGTTTGCTGGCTTTACCGTCAAAAGATAATCGACTTAGTAAAAGGTTTTTTCTCTGGTGATACTCATGCTAGACGTTTTGCTATCAATGTTTTTATTGCTTTTCTTCCTGCTGTTCTCATTGGTATATTAGCCGTCGATTTCATCAAACAAGTATTGTTTAGCCCATTAGTCGTAGCTTTCGCACTTATTATTGGCGGATTGATTATTTTCGCAGTAGAAGCAAGAAAGTTTGAACCAAAAACACTCGAAGCCACTGACATTAGTATAAAACAAGCTATTCTTGTCGGTTTTGCTCAATGCCTTGCAATGATTCCTGGCACTTCTCGTTCAGGAGCAACGATAATTGGCGGTATGCTCTCAGGTTTATCACGTAAAGCTGCTACAGAATTTTCCTTTTTTCTCGCTATGCCAACAATGTTAGGCGCGGCAACATATGACTTAATGCGTAATGCATCAATATTAACCTCAGAGAATATATTAAATATAGTCATAGGCTTTATAGCTGCATTTATAGCTGCACTTGTTGTTGTAAAAGCTTTGGTCAAATTTGTAGAAAAACATTCACTGAGAGTTTTCGCTTGGTACCGTGTTGCACTTGGTATTATCTTATTAATTATATTTTTTTAAAACTTACGTTAAATCTAAAAAACCAAATTATTTTAGGCTTAATAATTCGAATATCTATCAAACTATAAACCTTCCTCCCCCGATTGGTTTAATAAAAAAGAGTTCTTAAGAACTCTTTTTTATTAATGGCAGTGATACCCACCAGTACTACTGTTATGACATCCCGCTGAATTAGTACCACCAGAATGTGCATTCGCATAACTTGCGAACAATCCAACTAAACAAAAAAACATAACTTTCATGCTAAACCCCTATTTTAAATTGATCAATTGTTTTACTTGCATAAATCAGTTTAACGTAATTTCAAAAAATTAGGATATTTTCCAATAAATTAAATACCCAATTGCTGCACCAAATGCACTTAAAAATAATAAAACATAGGCCATCATTTATTTCGGCCATCTTTGATGGTATTCATCTATTACATAGTCATGTGAATGCTTTCCATCATGGTTATGACTGAGTAGATGTTCATGATCCGCAGGTAAGTCATCATGTGAATGTACTATTACGGACTCATCCTGTTTTGGCCAAATTATAAAAGCAATACTCATTGCCACTAGAGCAATAATCGCCATAGGCACGAATGTAAAGAGTGTTCCAAAATTGGTACTCAGCCAACCTACTAAAGGGTAAGCAATTAACCAGCATGCGTGTGAAAAAGCGAACTGCGCGGCAAATAATGAAGTTCTATTTTCACTAGATGCAGATTTACGAATTAACCGACCTGTAGGCGTTTGAGATACTGAGTAACCTATTCCCAAAGCAAACCATAAAGCTAATAGTCCGTTGTATGAGTTAATAAAAAACCCACAGAACAAGCCAACGACTAATACAGCTGTGCCGCTCAACATCACAGCTCGATCGTTAAATTTATCCAGAATATTAGGCAATATAAATGCCGAGAGCATAGACCCTAAGCCAAACAAGCCAAAGGCCCAAGTGGTGGCATGTTCATTTAGCTTAAAGGTTGATTGAACGAGTACAACCGTATTTACAATCACCACAGCACTGGCTGAAGCAATCGCAAGGTTTAACGCTAGGAGTGCCTTTAAACGCGGGGTATTAAAATAAATTTTTGTCCCCTGCTTTATTCTGTAATACACTCCTTTAAATTCAGGTACTTTAGCAACAGGCAATTTTGCACTGACAACAAAAAGTGCTGAACCAATAAAGCCAATCACCGTTCCTAAAAATAGATTGTGATAGCTTATAAATCCAAGTAAAAATCCTGCCAACATCGGACTGATGATATTTTCTAAGTCATAAGCCAAACGTGAAAGGGACAAAGCATTGGTATAGTCTTTTTCATCAGGCAACACATCAGGAATCATGGCCTGAAAAGTAGGTGTGAATGCAGCTGATGCAGATTGCAGAATAAAAATTAGAATATAGATTTGCCAAATTTGGGTCACAAAAGGCAGGCATAAAGCAGTTAAAGCACGGATGATATCTAACCCCACTAAAACTTTTTTACGTGGCAGCCTTTCTGCAAATGCTGAAGCAATAGGTGCTACCCCAATATAAGCAATCATCTTTATCGCCAATGCTATGCCTAAGACCTGAGCAGCCTCCCCTTTAGCAATATCATACGCCTGTAAAGCCAAAGCAATAGTGATCAGCCCTGTTCCAATAAGTGCAATGACTTGAGCTAAGAACAAATGCCTATACGTTGTATTTTTTAAAACTTCTAGCATTTTAGGGACTCCTTTTAGAACCTAATTTTTATTTCTAAAATCAATGCCAATTAAAATCTCCTTGGATTTTATTCCAAGGAGATTTTTTAAAGCTTAAAAGACTTTCTTCATATCACTGAATTGGCCTTCAACTTCCAATGTCACTGAAACAGGACTTTCAGTTCTATTACGCCAGAACCAGCCATGCTTACCATCAAAAGCTGCTTTTAATGTACCTGTTTGCTGAGTTTCATTACGTCCTTTGCCATAACCATGGTAAAAGCCCTTGGGAGCGTTCACTGGATCACCATGCGTGTCATAATTTAGACCACCGCCTGATGTTGTCCATTTAAAATTCACGCTAGCACTTTCCGGCATCGCCAACTTAATTTCAGTGGCTTGTCCGGGCTTCAACTCAACTGTCATTTGCTGCTTTTGAATTGCAGGCATTAGCATTTTTTCTGCTTCACCAATTGGCATAGATGATTGAATATTGGGGTCACTTGCAACTTCACTCGATATCGTGTTTGAAACTGCCTCTCCCATACCATTTTCAGACTCTTGAGCCAAAGATTGCTTAATTTCACCCATCGTTGTTAAGCCTAGAACTTTACCAACCCCAGTAGGATCAATATTGTATTCAGCTGGCATAACAACTGTAACTAAGACAACTGCAGCACTCACTGCAGCGATAATGGTTGATTTAACAAGTTTCTTTGCAGAAGGTAATTCAACATCTTGTGGAATTTGAGCGTTGTACATATTTGAAAATCCTTATTGAGTAACGAAGCCAGTAAGCTGAAAGCCCACAAGTAAAAAGCCGAGGAACATTAAAAAAACGTTGCTTTGATAAGCTGTTTTGAAGAAATACGGCGTTTTTCGCCACATTGTCATCAACAGCAAAATCATCGCTAAAGCCATAAATTGACCAAGCTCTACCCCGACATTAAATGCAATGAGGTTTGCCAATAGACCATCTGCCGGAACTTCATACTCTTGAATTTTTACCGCTAAACCGAAGCCATGAATCAGACCAAAAATTAACGTCGCTGCTTTAGTGTTGGGCTGGAAACCAAACCAACGCTGATATGCACCTAAATTATCCAAAGCTTTATAAACAATAGAAAAACCAATAATTGCATCAATAATGTATGCATTCATGGAAATGTTGTAATACACCCCAATCAGCATTGTCACAGAGTGACCAATCGCAAAAAGGCTGACATATAAGCCAATATCTTTCATGCGATATAAGAAAAAGATAATCCCGACGAGGAACAGCAAATGGTCATAACCTGTAACCATGTGCTTTGCACCAAGGTAAATAAAGGGAATGATGTGTACCCCATAAATTTCTTGAATATAGCCTTTGTCACCTTCCGCCACGCCATGGGCAAAAAGTGCAGAACTCATCAAAACTGCACTTAAAGTAATCAATAACTTTAAAAATGCCTTGAGTCTCACCCATTGTGAAAAAATAAATTGCATGTAAATCAAACTCCAAAGTTAACTAAAAAGAAAAGTTTCTAGCGATGTTTTGGGAGGTTTGAAAATACGGCTGATCATCAGATAGAGATAATTTTTCACTCTATCCAGGATCAAAATAAAGGTGAAAGTAAATAACAAAGTTATCGATTGACCAGACTGATATTCACCAAAATGCTCATGAAAATTATCATGATGAATATGGTTTTGCTTTTGATGCACATCATGAAAATGTACACCTTCAAATTCATAAACCGTATGTTCTTGGTATGCAGTCTCTGCATTGTGCGTATTAAAATGCAGGCATAGTGCAAGACTGATGATGCAGACGAACCACATCATCAAATTTCTAAACTTTCTATCTCTCACTATGCCTATCATTGCATTTTCACCTAGGCTTCTTGCTGCTCAGAAAAATCATCTGATTGCTTTTTACGTCCTTGGTTAAACCAAACGTATAGCGTAGGCAAAATAATCAACGTCAATAAGGTCGAAGATAAGATTCCGCCAATCACAACAGTCGCAATCGGTCGTTGCACTTCAGAGCCAATCCCAACATTCAATGCCATAGGGATGAAACCTAAAGATGCCACTAAAGCCGTAATTAATACTGGGCGAAGTCGTTCCAATGCACCGTGTCTAACAGCTTCAAGTAATCCTTCACCTTGATCTCTCAATCTCTGAATTGCAGACACTAGAACTAAGCCATTCAGTACAGCAACACCCGACAGTGCAATAAAACCAACGGCTGCTGAGATAGAGAATGGGATATCACGTAAAGCTAAGGCAATCACACCGCCCGTTAATGCAAATGGCACGCCCGTAAAGACCAGCACGCTATTTCTGACATTTCCTAATGCCATATAAATCATGGCAAAAATTAAGATCAAAGCCAGAGGGACAACAATCATTAGACGATTTGAAGCTGATTCCATTTGTTCAAATGTACCGCCCCATGTCAGCCAATAGCCTTCAGGTAATTTAAAGTCAGCATTGAGTTTAGATTGGGCTTCTGCGATATAACTTCCGATATCCGTACCACGAACATTGGCAGTAATTACAATTCGGCGTTTACCGTTTTCACGTGAGATTTGGTTTGGCCCCTGAACATTCTTCAATTCGATTAGTTCAGATAAAAGTACACTTGAACCATTAGGCAAATTCACTGGAACTTGATAAAGCTTGTCTAAGTCCGTAACGGAGTTCTGATCCATTCGAACCACAATATCGAACTTACGATCTCCCTCAAAAACCTTACCTGCTGTTTGCCCCGTAATCAGACTGGATACTTGCTTTTGCACATCTTCAGCATCAAGACCGTAGTTGGCGATCATGTCCTTTTTAAGCTCAACAGATACCGTTGGCAGTCCACTCAGCTGTTCAACTTTTAAGTCAGCTGTACCACTCACACCTTCTAAAATTTTCGCTGCAGCATTTGCTGATTCAAGCAACTGATCTAAATCATCACCATAAATCTTCACTGCAACATCTGTACGAACACCTGAAATCAGCTCGTTAAAACGCATTTGAATCGGCTGAGTGAACTCATAGTTGTTTCCATAAACGCCTTTTGCCACACGTTCAATATCGGCAACAACAGCTGATTTTTCTTTGTCAGGATTCGGCCATTCGCTACGTGGTTTCAATATCACAAAATTATCAGCGACGTTTGGTGGAACTGGGTCTGTCGCAATTTCAGCTGTACCCACTTTAGCAAACATGGTTTTTACTTCAGGAATTTTGACGATTTCTTTTTCAAGCGCATACTGCATTTCAACAGCTTGAGTTAAAGAAGTGCCAGGAATTCGAAGCGCATGTAATGCCACATCACCTTCATCTAATGAAGGAATAAATTCAGAACCTAAGCGAGTTGAAAGGCTTGCACTGAATACAAAGAAAATAGCGACGAACGCGATCAGCTTATAACGATGACTCAATGACCAATCTAAAATTGGGCTATAGACTTTCTTAATGAAATGAACAATCTTAGATTCCTCTTCCTTAATTTCACCTGTCGTGACCAAAGCCACCATTGCAGGAACAAAAGTAATCGAAAGAACCATTGCAGCCACGAGAGCCATAACAACTGTAGCTGCCATCGGTGTAAACATCTTGCCTTCAACACCAGTAAGCGTCATGACAGGCAGATACACTAAGATAATGATCAATTGACCATAAAGAATCGCTTTTCGAGATTCCCTAGTTGCTTCAAATACGGTAGCAAAACGTTCTTTACGCGTCAGAATCCGGCCCAACTCTTTTTGCTTCATCGCTAATTTCGCAAGTGAAGCTTCAACAATAACGACAGCACCATCGACGATGATCCCGAAATCTAGCGCCCCCAAACTCATTAAGTTTGCACTGATTCGTTGATTCACCATGCCAGTAATGGTCATGAGCATAGACAATGGAATCACCATCGCAGTAATGAGCGCTGCACGGAAATGCCCAAGGAATAAGAACAGAACAACAATAACGAGGATTGCACCTTCAAGAAGGTTTTTCTTTACTGTGTCGATTGTTGCATCAACCAAAGTTGTACGGTTATAAACGGCTTTCGCCTCAACACCTTCTGGCAATGACTCTTGGACTTTTTGTAACTTTTGATCTACCGCATGAGCAACATTTCGCGAGTTTTCACCAATCAGCATAAATGCAGTACCTAAGACAATTTCTTGCCCATCTTTAGTTGCTGCACCTGTACGTAACTCGTGACCAATTGATATTTTTGCCACATCTTTCAATCGAAGAATGTAACCGCTGCTTGTCGTAATAGGGATATTTTGAATTTGCTCAATTGAGTTAATTTGAGAATCTGAGCGAATCAAATACTGTTCGCCATTCTTCTCAATATAACCAGACCCTTTGTTCATGCTATTTTTAGAAATAGCATCCAAGATATCCTGCTGATCTAAACCAATACTGCGTAAATATGCATAATCAGGCTGCACCACGAATTGTTTTAGATAACCGCCAATGGTATTGATTTCATTCACACCTTCTACATTTCGAAGCTGTGGTTTAATCACCCAATCTTGCAGAGTTCTTAATTCAGTGGGTGATAATGGATTTGGATTATCTTTTGCGTTCTCAACAGTGTACATAAAGATTTCGCCAAGCCCTGTTGAGACAGGCCCCATTGAAGTCGATATGCCACCCGGAAGTGTTGGAGTAACCCCTTGCAACTTTTCATTTACAAGTTGACGAGCAAAATAGATATCCGTGCCTTCCTTGAAAATCGCCGTAACCTGAGATAAACCATATCTCGATACAGAACGTGTGTATTCCAGATTCGGAATACCAGCCAAAGCCGTTTCAATTGGATAGGTCACTTGTGACTCCATCTCCATTGGAGATAAGCCTTGCGCTTCACTATTGATTTGGACTTGTACATTAGTAATGTCAGGCACAGCATCAATCGGCAGTTTAAAATAGTTATAAACGCCAAATGCACCGATAAACAGAAAGACAATCAGTACAAGCCATCGATTCTTGATCGAGAGCTTAACAATTTGATCAAACATAGTCGCTACCCCTTAGTGATCATGAGTAGCGCCAGATTTACCTAGCTCTGCTTTTAATAAGTAGGAATTGCCTGCTGCATACACCTGACCTGCTTTAAGACCAGATTTCACCTCAACAAAACCGTTATATTTATCGCCTAGTTCTAAAGGACGTGCTTCAAAGTCATTTCCTACACGGATAAATACCACATCCCAATCACGGAAGTTTTGTAATGCATCTTCACGCACAACCATGGCTTTCGTGCTTTGATTTTCAAATATTTGTGCGGTAACAAGCTGACCAGAACGCCATTTAAATTGGTTCGCAATTTCAATAAAGACTTGAGCAGTACGTGTTTTCGGATCAATCACATCACTAATGTATTTAATCTTACCCAGTGCTTCCTCCGTACTTTCCTGTACTTGAGGTTTAACGGTTACTTTTGCATCTGGATTAATTGCATTCAGCTTATCAGCCGGCACATTGACCACTGCAAGCAACTGTGAAGTATTTGCAATTTTAAAAAGTGGTGAAGCTGGTGTTACATTTGAACCCACAGCAGCAAGCACTTGTAAAACTGTGCCCGACATTGCCGCTCTTACTTCAATTGTTCCGTTACCTGAACCACCGTATGAACTGATTAAGCTATTCAGCTCATTTGCACGAGTCTGTGCATCATCGTATTCACGTTTTGCATTGATGTAGTCAATTTCAGGCGATACGCGTTTTTGAAATAATACGCGTTCCTGTTCCATCTTTTTGCGTGAAAATTGCAAATTATCTAATGCAATGGATCGCTCAGCATTTAAGCGGATCAGATCTTGGCTTTGAACAGTCGCTAACAGATCACCTTGACTGACTTTATCACCAATAGTGCGATAGGTTTTGATAAGTGTTCCGCTTGCTTTAGGCGTAATGAAACTTTCAAAATTGTCTGGGAATTTAAGCTCACCTTTAAGCTCAAGCGCATTCTCAAAAGTCATGGGTTCAACTTTAAGAAGTTCTAAACCACTGCTTTTGATACTGCTATCCAGCATCGTTACACGGCCTTCTTTGGTATCCCATTTCCAGCTGTGTTTCTTGCCTTGGTAATCAACATTTATCACCATCAAGAACGAATGCGGTTCATAAACAATTTCATCTCCAATCAAGTAATCACTTTCAGGCTTGAAGCGAATGGTTTGCTCAGCATCTAAGCGCTTAATAAAAATATTCGCGTTAATCTCACTCGGCTTTAAAGGCTGATCTTTGTAGTAGCCATAGACACGTAAATGCGGCTCTACACCTTCTTCAAAAATTTTGACCTCTGCTGAAAAGTCTCCATCACGATATAAGCGTCCACCATGTGGACCTTTTTCATCACCTGCGACAGCAGCTTTCTCTTCGACAGCTTCACCATGTGCAGAAGACGTCTGTGATTTGTTTCCTGTTTTGTACCAAGCCAGAGCACACAACATGACAAGTAAAGCCATAACGCCTGTAGCAATGACCGTATTCTTTGGTTTATTCATATTCTCTGCCCTTATTCTTGATCTAAATTCGTTACATAATTTCGTTCAACTTCTGCAATCTGATTTTGCAAAGCCAACCACAAATCAAATCGAGCGAGATGTTTTTCTAACCAAACTTGTTTAATGCTATTAAATTCCAGTAGTGAAATTTTTCCTGCCTGATAACCCATTTCTGCAATGCGTAAACTTTCTTTTGTTGCAGGTAAAACAGATTGGTCATATTGCTTGATTGCATCAATCAAACTGGATACCTCAATAGATTTGTTATCCAATTCAATCTTTGAATTTCGATTAATTAAATCTGAACGAGTTTCAGCATTGGTTTGCTGTGCTTGTGCGAGTGCAATATTTCCATTGTTGCGATTGAATATTGAAAGCGGAATTGAAGTAGAAACCAAAAAAACTTTGTCATCGGTTTCTTGATAATTACGCACACCAACGCCAAGCGTGATATCAGGAACCGCTTCTTTTTTTGCTAATTCAAATTGAGTTTTTGCCTGCTGTTTTTTTAGTAATGCCTGCTGTTCAGATAAGCTCACCTTGTCGGTAAAGTTAATCGTTAAAGGAACATCAATAGCATTGGCTGGTAAATCAAAAGCAAATTTTGAACACAGATTTTTCTGAAACTGAACCTTTTTCAGTTCATTTTGATAACGTAATTTGGACTCAGCAGATAAAGCTGAATTAAGTTGAACATCAGATGGAATCACCCGTCCATACTTTAGCTTTTCATTTAGAACTGTTGCTTGTCTTGCACTCAGCTTGCTCTCTGCAGCATAAATTTCTGCTCGCTGAGATGCTGTATACCAATTAGACATGCAGATTCGAAAATCGGCTTTTAACTCTGCTTGTCGTTGAGTAATCTCAAATTGGTTATTATTTCCTTGTAAACCTGCTAATTGCTTACGTAAAGCGAGTTTATTATTTAACGGAATTTCTTGCGACAAACCCATGAATGCAGTTGGGCCATCCAAGTCTTTCAGCTTAGAATTACCCAAATTATCCAATTCGACATTGAACGTAGGATTATTCATCCGACCAGCATATTTTTGATTTACATCATACGCCTGCTGAGATTGCTGCAAACTTTTTAGAACTGAATCATTTGCAATCGCTTGCTGCTGTAACTGTGCATAATTTGTTCCTGCAAATAACTGCGGAGCAATAACAACTAAGCCACAGGCGAAAATTACCTGACTTTTTTTAGACATGACTATACCTATACAAAAATGAAAAAATATTTTGTATAGTTAAATCAATTTCTTAGAACAATAAGCGTCTTAGTAAATGCGTAGGAATTACAGAGAAAGTTAATCCTTTTTCTTAGCTTAAAAGACCGAATGGGGCGTTCAAATAAGCCTAAAAATAAGAGGATTAAAGGTAAAGCAAAACTAAGGAAAAAGACTGGATCAATTGAGAAATGATCATCAGCTTGAATTGGCTTTACTGAATGATGAAATGCGGGTTCATCATAACTAGTCCAGTTATGATTTTTTTTATCTTGATCTGCTGTACTCAGAACTTCATCATGATGAGCTAATGACCATTGGCTCGAGTCTTCTGTTTCGACAGAAATACTTAATTCATGATGATGATCTAGATTTTTTGCTATAACAGGCGCCCACGTATAAATTCCCGTCGTTGTTATAGCAAACAAAAACAGGACTGATACGAGGATAAGTTTAAAAAACTTATTAGCCAACATAGCAAGTTAGATCAAAATGAAACGTGAAAAGCATACTGAATAGCTTCTAGGAAGTAAATCCTATATGAAAATATATCTCAAATTTTCAAGCTATCCTTTGATAAAGGGATAGCTTATAGGAACTGAAGCTTTATTTAGTTATTTTCTGGAACTGTACTAAAAGGATTTAAACTGTACCTAGTTTGAGTTAGTACAAAGTAAGCTTACTTATCTTAGAGGTGGTGGAAGTTTAACTAGCAATTGAAACTATTGTAACTATTAAAGAACGTCCATGTTCTTTAACCCAGATTTACCCAAGCTCGATCAAATTATCTTGTGAATGCTCTTCAGCATCATCCACTCTTTCGAATTCTTCTTTTGCCATAACAACATCCTCTTTAATAAGTGACATTAAAACTTCATGATTGATGAATTTCATAGCAGAAATAATTGCTACTAAGACTCCAACTATTAAGATAGCAAATTGAGAAAAAATATATGTATTTTCATCGACAAAAAACAAGTTCCATCCTAAATATTTAAACAACAAAGTTAAGAGAGTATTTGATATAAAAATTGGTACTGATGATACGTATAAAAGGAAATAAATTATTGGTTTAAATTTTAATGCCTTAGATCTATCGATTGAAATGAATACATCTTCCTGCCCAAATTTTTTAACTTCTATCTTATGTCTAATTTTTTTTATTTTATTGACCATTGAAAAAAAGTTATTAGGGGATTTTAGCTTAAGAATATTCACTTCCTTAAAGCCTAGTTTTTCAGTGGCAATCATTGCCTGTGCAAAGGCACTCTTTTCATAATCAGTGATATCAGCTCGCTTAATTTCTTCTTCATATTTTTTAACAGATACCGCCCTATCTGCATAAAATTTTGCACTATGGGTAAAGCGTTTTCTGCTATCTAACCAAGATAAAATTGGGTAAATAAAAATGATAAGAGGTAAATATTTTAAGATTACATCCAATGATTACTACTCCAAATGGCTAGTTAAACCTGTGGGATGAAATAGCACCCCACTCTATTCACTACTTCGAATTTGACCACTAATTAATGTTACTTACAATTTCCAATGCTTTAGCTTGGATCAAATAATGTTGATCTGTTTCATCTGGATCATACTGAACTCTAATAATTAAAGGGTTAGATTCAGCAGTACTTTTATCTTCTATTAACCCTTCTTGATTTTCGATCTTATATTCAATAATGCCATGCTCTGCAGCAAACTTTATGAGCTCTTTTACTTCATCGCTTAAGTTTAAAAAATCATTTTTACCTGCGATATATGTCTGAATATAAGACTCTGTATTCATATCAACCATATGAGAAATAACTTTGTGAGATGAATCGAACTGCTCACCTATTTCTGGCTTTTCTAAACAGATTTGAATTCGTTTTAAAGTTTTCGAATTGATAATCTTTTCTGCTGAAATTACTTCAGGGACTGTACTAACTATGATTCGTCCAAATTTGTCCTGCAATTTATCCGTTATAATTAGCTTCTTTAAAAACTTTTCAAGCAATCCAATTTGGATCTCATTTTCAGGGTCCTTCACTTCACAAACCAATTTTTGATGTAAAGGAAAGAATATAAATTTAAAGAATCTTGGATTTGCTTTTAAATTAGATGGAATATAGTTTTCCTCTACATTTTTATGGCGATTCCTTTCATTTTTTTCTTCGTCATACCAATCACTTGTAAGTCCATTACTTTTAAAAACTTCTCCACTAAAACCATTAAGCAAGTTCTCTTCATTTAATGGTTTTATAAAGCGAAATTTTAGATAGTTATTACGTTCCATTGGAATCGGTCTAGGATTTTTCCGAAGTTCTTCAAAAACCTCAACATAAGTTTCAACTGTTGTACCTTCTCGAAGTAATTTAATATCAACAACAGCATAGTTTACAGTACGGTTACGCGCCATTATTACAACCTCTAATTCAAAAATTTAATAGGATACTCAATGGCTTCGAAAAGCCATTGAGCATTATTTACTGGTTTATTTTTCTTTACGTACACCTTTAAAGGGTGTCTTATCAGATGTCTTAACATCCATAAAACGCCCAGTATCAGTGTCACGTTTAACCCAATGTCCACTTGGGGTTTGTGTTTGAGAACGATCACGAACCATTCCATTACGATGTCCATCGCCTGATGGAGGATTTGTAGCCATAGCTAAACTCCTTATTTCTGTTTAATTTAATCTGTTTAATCAGAAGGTTTCAAAAAGGGCTTTTCGCCCTTTTGAAGACTATAATCCAATAAATCTGATTAAGTCAAACAGTTTAATCAGATTATTTAATCTTTTATTGGTCGATAAACAAACTCATGCCCACCAGAAGATGCTGTTTCTTTTTCACCTAAGATATAACCTTGATTAAACAGTTTTTTTAGCTTCATGCTTGCGTTCGGAATAGAAACATCAAAATGATTAGCAATCAAAGAGGTTGTAACTTTTGGTTGTTCATAAATAAAATCTAGCAATTCTTGTGTTGCTGAATTAACTTTTGGACCTATCCAAAGCTGCTTATCTTCATGCTTAATTAACAAAGGTTGCTCTTTAGCCTCTGCACCGTATTGCCAATTATCTATTAAATCTTTGTTCTTAAAATTTGTTAAATAAAAAGCTTTTTCCCCACGGAAATTTTTTGCCAGTGATACGATACTTTCTCTCGGGAAAGAGGCATCTGTAGCATCAATACCTCGTAAAGATACCTCGAAAATAGAGTACTCAGGGTGTTCATCAATATACATTGATATAGCTTGATAAACCTCTCTCCCTTCTTGATTGCCAAAAGCAACAGATGAGTTAACAAGTTTTCTAAGCTCTATAAAATTTTTTTTAGTCATCTGTTAAATTTAACCTGTTTAAACAGCTTCAGTCAATTATAAAATCAAAACAGATATGTGTGCCATGTATATATGTTAGATTTCTAAGTATATCTTCACTAATCAGCTCACCTTTTCGATAGATCAATTGAATACTAAAATTATTCAACCTAATACTTAGATTTGCATCAAACCTACTTGCATTATCAGTTGTACTTTTAAAACCTAATCCTCTACCACTACTTTTACCAAACCGAGTAATTCTTCCTTTTGAAAAAACTTCCAATGCCAAACCTATATCTGATTCTTCTTGGCCCTCAGGATATTTTTTATATAGATCTGGATAGTTATGTTTAAGAGTCGTCCTTAATGTTGCCACTACTCCTCTACCACTATCAGAAATTACAGCTTGTATATGCTGTTTTGAATTCGGTGGACTATATAGCTGTAATCCAGCAAATCCCTTCAATTTAGACTCACTATGATCACTGACATTCCCAATAAATTCAGCAAAAAATAGAGTGGCTACATTCGCATATTCTGATGATGTCTGCGCAATAAAACTTGTCCTCAAGTCACTTTTTAATTGTTTATTTTCACTCTGTGGACAAATTTCACCAAACTCAACTAAAGACTGACAATTTCCCTTAAATTGTTGTGCTGTTGAATAAGTAGGTCGTTTAGGTAAGACAATGATCCCTTTATTGGTGAAATCAAAAAAACCATTTCTATTCAAATAGCTATGTGCTCCAGAACAATTATCAAGATCTACAACAACCTTAATGCCATAATCATTAAGCTGATTTATCAATGAGATAAATCTAGCAATAACTTCCAATAATAATTTAGTATTTTTTTTAAAGATAAAGGATACCCTTGCCGTATCCTTGAAAAAATCACATCCCGCTAAAACCTTATTTTCATATACTTCCGCATCTATCCATCCGGAAGGAAAATCAATTTTTATTTCTTTAACATTTAACGGATTTTTATTATTCCACGTAAAATCAGACTCATCTCTTATATAGACATCAGAATGCTGCGCTAGGAATGAATTTATTTCTTTTTTATTCCATCCAAGAATTGCTGCTATTTCAGAGCCTTTTAAATTAGGTCTTACATCCAAAACACTTGCTATTGACTCTCTCACCTATCCCCCTCAAATATTTTTAAATAAATTAGGCTAAACAGAAGTCACCATTAATGATGGCTTCTGTAAGTAAAACTAAACCTCTTCCATCTCGATCAAGTTTTCCAAGGTCTGACTAAACGTATCTTGGAATGCTGAATCTTTACGGTAAAGGTTATACAAGTCCACCATATTCTTACGCTGTACTACCATAATTTCATCGAGCATCTTTTTAAATACCAATGCTCTGTTCTGTGGGTCTTGCGTCTGCTTATACTTCTTCATAAAGTTTTGATGCTGCTGAATACGTTTCACCAAATCAATGATTATCACCCGTTGATCTTGTGGTGTCGCACTCCAATCCTGAAACCACTTTTCATTAAACTTGGCAACGATCGAATCTAAAGTTTCATCATCATTTTCTTCGCTTGGATTACGAGGGTTTGGATTTTGTGGATCTAAAACCGTTTCTTCGGCATCAAGCGTAATGGTCTTGTTGATATGCTCACGCTTCAAGGCATAAGTACTTAAATCGACTGATTCCAACAGGTCATCAATACCATTTAAGCGTCCATCTTGTACATTCAGTTTCGGAATAAGGAATTTTAAGAACCAATACAATTGCTCCCACTCCTTGTTATTAAACCGTGAGATGGAAGAGACTTGAGCATAAATCTTAACGAACTGTTTTGCCTTAACTTTAAAATCAACCCGTTGCTCATGTTCCCAAGAGTCTTTTCTCTCTTCATCGAAACGTGTTGCCACTGTATCAATGATTGGGCTTAGATCACTGCCTGACGCATTACTAAAGAACAGTTCATTAAACTTCACCACTTCATGTAATTCGTAAATGCCTTTGTCATCTAATGCTGTTTTAATGTCATTCAGTACATTGACATTTGTTGCTTCAGACAATGAAGTCGAGGTGTAAAAATCATCAAAGGCTTTTTTAATATCATCAACATCATTGTAAAAATCTAAGATAAACAAGTCTTCTGTGCGTTTGTTGTATTTAGGCGCAGCACGGTTTAAACGTGACAAAGCCTGTACACATAGTACGCTTGTGAGCTTTTTATCAATATACATCGTGGTCAGTTTAGGCTGATCAAAACCAGTCAGATATTTGTTTGCTACAACCAAAATGCGGTTTTCATCTAGATCAAACTTTTCTTTTGTTTTTGTGTCATTAAAGCCATTCAACGATTCTTCAGTATAGGTTTTACCATCAACTTCTTTCTCACCTGAAAATGCAATCATGATGTTAAATGGTTTATTTTTTTGCTCTAGCAATTTTTTAAGTGACAAGTAATAGCGGATCGCAGCTTCAATGCTTTGAGTCACGACCATGCCCTTTGCTACGCCTTTGAGTTTTTTCTTATTGACTACATTATCAATGAAATGCTCCAGCATAATACTGGCTTTCGCATCAATCGATTGTTGCGACGCTTCCACATAGGCTCTTAAAATACGTTGTGCTTTTTTCGATTCAAACATTGGATTGTCTTCAATCGACTTTTGAATCTCATAAAAGCTCTTATATGTCGTATAGTTTGCCAACACATCTAAAATAAAGCCTTCTTCAATGGCTTGTTTCATACTGTATAGATGAAATGGTACATATTTGCCTGTCGCAACATCTAGTTGACCAAACTTTTCTAATGTGGTGTTTTTAGGCGTTGCAGTAAAAGCAAAGTACGATACATTTTCACGCTTTTTACGTGTGGTCATCATTGCCACAAGCATGTCCTGAACATCATCAGCATTTTTTAAGGCTTCATTGCCCATTGCTCGATTCATGCTGTTATGCGCTTCACCTGACTGTGAGCTATGTGCTTCATCAATAATAATGGCAAAATTTTTATCACTTAGATCAGTCACGCTATCCCAAATGATACGGAACTTTTGAATAGTGGTGATAATAATTTTTTTACCCGTTTCTAAAGCACTTTTTAGCTCTGCACTGTTCATTGCAGGGGCAATAATGTTTTTGATTTCCGAAAAATCTTTAATATTATCGCGCAGTTGTTTATCTAAGATTTTACGGTCTGTCACCACAATTACCGAATCAAACAAAGGCTGATGCAATGCTCGTTTGCCTGCTGCTAGTGCATTGTCTGGGTATGCTTCAATCAATTGAAAGGCTGCCCAAGTAATCGAGTTCGATTTACCCGAACCTGCCGAGTGCTGAATCAGATACGGTTTGCCCACACCGTGTTGTGACACATCACGAATGATTTTACGCACCACATCAAGTTGATGATAACGTGGGAAAAACAAGGTGCGTTTGCTGAGTTGATCTGAATCTTTACCGTCTAAACGGACAAAGTGTTGAACAATATTAACCAAGCTTTCTTTGGCAAAGATTTCTTCCCACAAGTATGCCGTTTTATATCCGTTTGGATTAACAGGATTACCTTGCCCACCTGATGCTGTACCTTTGTTAAATGGTAAGAAGTAGGTCTTTTTACCTTCTAATTTGGTGGTCATATAGACTTCATCGGTATCGACAGCAAAATGCACCAAGCAACGTGCAGGCGTAAGCAATGGCTGTGTTGGGTCACGATCTTCACGATATTGTTTTTGACCGTGATAACGTGCTGTTTGATTTGTCCATGCATTTTTAAGTTCCATCGTCACCAATGGCAAACCATTAAGGAAGATGACCATATCAATTTCTTCACGACGGTTTTTGAGTGAATACTGCACTTGTCGTGTCACGCTAAAAATATTAGACGCAAAATTTTGTTTAACCGATTGGCTACTGCTTGCCAATGGGCATGGGTACATAAAATGAAAATGTTGCTCATCAAGTGCCATGCCTTTTTTGAGCATATAGGCAATGCCATGTTTTTTAATGAGCTTGTCAAAACGTCCTAGAATTTTTTGTTTCCAGTCGTTTTTATTATAGGCTTTGTAGGCATCTAAGCTATCTTTTTGAGTGCTTTCTAAAAATTGAAAAAACAGTTTTTCATCAATGGCATAGTCTTCATTAAAGTCGGACACATGCCCGATGACATAGCCCAAACCCGTATGGGCTTGAGCGATGCCTTGAGCAAGGTCTTCTTTACAGATACCGACCAATGCACGTTCGATATTTTTTTCTAAAGCCAGTTCGTTTAAATTTTTGTTCACAAGTATTCCTCTACGCTCTGCATTGGCGGTTTATAATTTTTTAAAAGCTATATGAAGATTTATGCCACTTTAATTTTGCCTGTAACAGCATCATTAATGAGTGTGGTTTTATATTCTTTAAGCTTTTCAATTTGTGCTGTTAGATTGTTAAGAGCTAAATCAATTTTTATAGATTGCTCATTAATCGCTTCAATAATTTCATTCTGCTCTTCAAATGATGGAAAACCAATTTTCATATTGAAGAACATATGCCCATAAAATCGGAGTCGTGACGAATGTAAGCCAGTGGATACACGATTGTAATGTTCAATATATTTAGTGGTTTTCAATAGATACTCTAAATATTGAGCATTAAAGATATTAGGTTTCTTCTGTCTATAAACACCATAAGACGGACTCACTATTCCTTCATAAGCAGAAACCCCCAATGCCCCCATCCATGCCCACATAATGTTCATAACTAAGTCATTCTTTTTACATAATTTAGAGCCTGAATAATCTTCAGCCATAAACATAGAAACAATTTTTTCAGAGCGTGGCGTTACACCTGTCATATGTGAAACAGATAATAATTCTTCTTGCCCTTCAGATGAACGTTCATCAACTTCATCAAATAAAAATTTAGCTCGGACAACTTCCCAATGCTCAGGAATCTGCCCAATCCACTTCACACCCGAATCCATCGTTGGTACATTTGGATTTAAACCTTGCGTCACTGCTTTTTGAATCACAATTTGCTTACGTTCATTCAGTAAAGCAATTTGCTGTTCTTTAATGGCAATAGCTTGGTTCAGCTCACCAACCTTTGTATCTAAAAATTGTGATATTTCATGCTGACAATCAACATCAGGTAACCAAATAGTCGTGTCTTTAAGAATCGACTTAGTAATGCTATAAACTTTTACACCTTTAACAGCTTTACGAATTTGATTTCGAAAACTTAATGAATCAAACACATAAGCCAAAAATCTAACATTAATATTATTTTTAGGTCGAACAATGACTGTATGATAACCAGCAAAGGTCATCTGATGGCTATTCAAGTAAGTAAAATTTCCCGATCCATCAATATCTTCTGATGTATCAGCAAATACAAAGTCACCATATTTAAGTAAAGATTTTGGTGAACTTTTCAAGTAACTTTCCGATACACATTTTAATTGGTGAGCTTCAGGATTGACCTCAAAACCATATTTAGAATGGACTTCACCATAATTTACACAGGGAATTCCGACATCTTCTAAGTTTTCTTTAGTAATGTTTAAGCCTTTTCCAAAGTCACAAATATCTCGAAATCTTAAAACTTCCCAATCATTAGGTATCTCGCCTAAAGCTTCCACACCTGAATCTTTATAAGCATCATATTTATTAAACATTCTGCTTCCCCTTAAAGACCCAAAATCTGTGCAATCAAACCATCGGCTTGTTTCTCAAGACTTAAAATATTCTTAGCCACAGCTTCAAGCGAACGCAACGGCTTATGTTGGTAGAAATACTTATTAAAACTGATCTCATAACCAATTTTCACCGAATCCAAATTAATCCATGCTTCATCCACATGCGGTTTTACTTCATCTAAGAAATATTGGTGAATACGCTGATTTAACGGCACTGATTCGCTGTCACGGATATCTGCATTGCTTTCATAAGTGATGTACTCACCTTTTTTGCCTGTTGCAAAATAACCAAAGTCAGCTAAATCAGATTCTTCACAGCCTAAATGCTCAAGTAGCTCAGCCAACTTATCGCCATTCAACTTCACGACTTTCTTCAGCACTTTCTCAGCGGTTTCGTCATACCAGCTCACGGCATTTAAAATGCTGTTCTTTTCAGATGCAGATAGTTTTAAATCAAGGGATTTAATTGCTTTATCTACGTTGTCTTTAAACACATTAAAGTCACTTGATTCCGCTTCACCCACTTGCGCCATAATTGCTTGAGCAGATTCAAACAACGTCTTGAGTGATGTCCAATGCTTAATATCAAACAGCTTGGCTTTTGCTTTGGTATTTAAGCTGATCTCTTGCTTCTCACACCAATCTAAAACGTCTTTTTCCACTTCTTTGAGCTTGCCTGCTTGGTACAGCGCATCGCCATAGTCAGCAAACATATATTCCATTGGCTCAAGCAAGGATTTATCAAAACGTAATGGCTGTAAACGCTCCAAACTAAACTGCGCTTTACGACGATCAGGACGTTCGATATTGACTTTATAATAGCCAAAATCACTATTATTAAAGACCTTAGAGGCTAATCCAATTGGATCATTATTGGCATCTAAACCACGCTCAACATCTTGCCCATTGAGGTACACATTTAAAATTTCCTCAAGATGCTCAGGTGCAAACTCACAGTTCTTTTGTCCTAAGTTTTTACGTAACTTACGGTAAAGCAAACTTGCATCAATCAGTTGTACTTTGCCTTTACGTGACTCAGGCTTGTTATTGGATAACAACCAAATATAAGTGGTAATACCCGTGTTATAGAACAAGTTGTTTGGCAATTGAATGATGGCATTCAGCAAATCATTTTCGATGATATAACGACGAATGTTGGATTCGCCGCCACCTGCATCACCTGTAAATAAACTTGAACCATTATGGACAGAAGCAATACGGCTACCAATACCATTTTGCTCAGGCGAGCTCATCTTACTGACCATTTCCATGAGGAATAAAAGCTGACCATCGCTCGAACGTGGCGTTGCATCTTCTTCTTTCAGTTCACCCCAATAGTTTTTAAGCTCGACTCTAAAACGTGGGTCGATGACTTTTTTATCATCGACAATGTATTTTTGATCTGATGCCCAGCTTTTACCATACGGAGGATTTGACAACATAAAGTCAAAACGTTTTGAGGCAAACTCATCACTTGCCAAGGTCGAACCCACACGTATGTTTTCAGGGTTATTGCCCTTAATCATCATGTCAGATTTACAGATGGCATAGGTTTCGTCGTTAATCTCTTTTCCGTAAAGGAAGATGTCACGATCTTCATCGCTATAACGCTCTTCAATAAAGTTTTGTGCTTCAGTGAGCATACCTCCACTACCACAGGCAGGATCATAGACAGACAAGGCATACGGAATACGGTCTTTGATTGGGTCAAAGACCAAATGCGTCATCAGGTCAATCACTTCACGTGGGGTAAAGTGCTCACCTGCCTCTTCATTATTTTCTTCGTTAAATTTACGAATGAGTTCCTCAAATACATATCCCATACCGAGGTTAGACAACCCCCCGAGCTTATAGCCATTTGGATCTTGCGTTTCAAATGGGCTGAGGTTGATGTATGGAGATACAAATTTTTCCAATACATCCAACAATACATCTTTGCTTGCCATGTGGCGGATTTGAGCAAATAAGTTAAAGCAATCGATAATTTCTTTAACGTTATCGCTGAAGCCACGTAAGTAGTCTTCAAAGTTTGCCAATAGAATTTGCTGATTATTAGTCGCTGTTTCAAATAAGCTTTTGAGCGTCCATTGTGAGCTGTTATAAAAGACATAGCCTGAAATATGACGGAGTGGTAAATCATCTAATTCAACGAAATCAGGTTCAGCTTGTTGATCCTGAACTTCAGCTAAAATTGCAGCTTTGGTTGGTTCTAATAAAGTATCTAAACGACGTAACACGACCATCGGTAAAATGATGTCACGGTACTTACCACGTACATACACATCGCGTAGACAATCATCCGCAATAGACCAAATGAAAGAAACCAATTTATTGTGAACTGAATGATCCATGTTTAGACCTAAAACTATCATTATATATGTCGCCAATTTAACACTATTTTCAAATAGTTGGGCAGTGTGTATATTGGCTTCTTTAGGCTTATACGCCAAATTATGTCGCGAAATTTGGTCTAATGAATCTACTCATGCGCTCAGACTGCTTTGCGTAAAATTTAATTCTACTTTAATAAAGAACAGGTTCTCATATGGCAGATTTTGATTGGATAACTGAAGACTTAGGACGCATCAAAAATGAGCTTCGATTAGCTCGTAATACAGCAAGCTGCCGAAAAATTTATGATTGCATGAACATTTCTCCTGAGTTAATGGATACTACTGATCTAACACTCGCGTTCAGACGTGCTTTTGGAGTTTTCTTAGATCCATCTCTTATAAGTGTGAAATTTAATATCAATACAGAAACAATATATATATTGAGAGATTGCATACATAAAGACATTATTGAATATGAGCACCCTTTAGAATTAGAAACATATAACTTAAATATTATTAAAGATATAAATTTAGATTCTGATGAAAAATATAGAACTCTTAAAATACTTCTACAAACCAATATAAATCATATTATCAATATTATTACTTTAATAAATAATACATCTGACTTATCACTTTCCAATGATTATTATGAAATAGAAAAAAATATTTATCTTCTTACTCCAGAATTTATTTTATTTTTAGAATTATTTGGAAATCACCATAAAGCTTATGAGTGGTATTTCTCACAATTCGAAGCAGCCACCCAAAAAGAAAATTTTAATAGAATTTCTAATGATTTTAAAATTATAGCCATAGATTATGAAAATGATATTAAGAACCAAATTATCGAAATATCTATAGAAAGTTTCAAAAATTCAAATTACTGTCAAAATAACAAAGACATAAATTTAAAGAATGATTGGGAGTATGTGGGCTATTTAGCTTCAATAAAGGGAATTGAAGTCGCTGTATCTGATACCGAAAACAAAGTATTGGAATCTTTTCTAAAACTAAAAGAATCTCAAAAACTTTTACTTCACTATTATATTTACCAAAGTAAATATGATGATTTATCTATAGATAAGATGCCTACAGATATTAAAAAATATACTTATCTAGACCTATGCACATATTTAGGAATAATAGCTAAAGATATTTGTAAACAAGCATATATCGAATATTCTAATCAAAATGTTTCACAGGAAAAATAAGGGAGCGAAAGCTCCCTTTCTATTCACGGCTTGCCAACTTACTTTCAATCCATTGATGGATCTCATAAGCTGACCAACCGATACGGTTTTGGGTGATTTTGACTTTCTTTGGAAAGGTCGGATCGTAGTAGGGTGAGTTCTCATCCATCATTTCATAGATGGTTGAACGTCCAACGCCAACTAACTCTACGACCTGCTTGATACTAATCAGTTGGTTCATTTGGAATGTTTGTCCTACAAATGTACTCATGGTGTTTACTCCGATCTCATGATGTCGAGCAACTCGCTCATGAGATACGGCAATCCCGTAAGGTTTTACACTGTCCGATTCAATTCAACGCAGTCACTGAGCCTTTTAAACCCTGTTGAATATTAAAAGACTCATTTTTAACAACTGACTGCTGTTGCTCCTCTGTCTGATAAAACTCCTCTACTACATCCAATCCTTCCTCTATATCCATTTCAAATTTCGCATTAGCAAAGCCCTGTCGTGCCATCTGATCGAGTGCCTCTTGATTGAATCCAGCCTGCTTACTTTGCTGATCAATCTCATGTGCAGTGTGAATCGCAGACTGCAAATCCACACCCTCTCTTAATGTTAAATCCACATAATACACAGGCTGACGATAACTCTGCGTTGTACTCTTACCTCGTAATGTCAGTTGTAGTGGCAAGCATGAAAGCAAACCATTTGATGCTGCATGGTAGTAACTCAGTCGAGCTGCCAAAGTCCGAATGCTGTTAAAGCCTGTGGTTCTAAAAATGAATGTGCCAAATTCATCCGACTCATCTAAGTTCACATGTAAACGTCCATATGGTTTGCAGTGTCCACCTTGAGCTAAAGGACATAAATCAGGAGAAGGGCATGGATGCTGTTCAACACCTTGGTTGGTTAAACGCTGACAAGTTTGACCATCACCCACACAGACAGGACGTCCAGTCTGGCGATCAAATAAGATGTATTCTGCGCGTAAGTTCAGATCAGGATCATTAAAGATCATGCGGACAGGGATTGAACGGAGTTTCTGATTCGGAGCATTCGCTCGAAGCTGTTCATCTAATGGGTGCTTGACCCATCCTTCTTTATTTTGGATTTGCGAGGTTATGGTGAATTGATCATCTTTTTCAGGTAGACGTTTGCCATTCTTTTCCACGATTCGACCAATACTGATACGTCCAAGTGTAGGCGGTGTGATCGCTAGACCTTTGATCATGGTGATACTCCTATATTTAATTCCTTACAGATTTGGGTGCTTCTATGTAGGTCAGAACACGGACCAAATAAGTTATCCAAATGTTAAAAAGCTGAGTTTTAGCTGCAAAGATCGCGACCGATTTGCTCTCTACACATGATGTAGAGAGCGGGGAGCGATTTTTGTGCATTTTTGATGAAGTGAATGAGATGGGCTTAATCGATATAGATGTTGAAGCGACGACTGCCCTGTCTTTTCAATGGGTATTGATCAATAAGATCAGGCTGATGCTTAAGCAGTGCTTTGGTATCCAAACTGACACTATCATTGGCTTTCTTCCACACTACTGAACCACGACTAAACGTGGCACGCTCTGCATCCTTCATCATCATTTGGATTTGATGCTTGAGTTGATCGAAGCGTTCTTGCTTATGCTGAATCTCTTCTTTCAGTTTGATCAGCTTATCGAACATGAGATTGGCTGTTTCATTCTGTGATAGATCTTCAACTGTTAGTGGTACATGCATTGGATACAACTGCTGAATGGCTTTGGCTGCCGATTCACTCGCATCCACAGATGGTGGTGTATCCTTTTCCACACATTCCCAGAAGTAACGTTCTGCATTAATGATGTGCTGAATCACAGATTCAGAACGAGTGACTTTAAAGATTTTGGTTTCATGCCCACAGAGCAAAACACAAACATGGGCTGCCTGTTTTCCTGTCACAGCTAATTGGTGCTGTACCTGACACAAGACATAAAGGGGTACGCCATCACGCCACAGCTTTGCTCCATGCTCCCCTGCTGTTTTACATTCAAGGATCTGTACTTCATCACTCCCGACAACGGAGTAATCTAAGTTTGCCAACATGAAATGTTTGTCAGGATCAGGGTGCTGTAACACTGCATTGACTCGACGTACCTTATTGTTGGTGTGCATGCTGTAATACTCAGCCACTAAAGGTTCAAGTTGCTTGCCCCAATACAGTGGTGCAACCCCTGTACTTTCATCTTCAATGGACTGAGCTTGTCGACCTGTTTTGATTAGCCACAGTTCTAGCATCGACATGTATGGGTTTAATCCACATGCCGTAGCTGCGTCACTGCTACCGATACCTTGCTTACGAACTTCAAGCCAATCTTGATACGCCATATCTTTGGTGCTGACTAAGCGTTTTGCAGAATTAGCTCGCTTGGTTGTGGCTAATGGGTTTAATGCCGTTTGCACACCTGTCTGTACAGATTGATTAGAAATCGGTGCAATTTGATTCATAGTTCTATCCTTATAAATTTCAGTTTTGTAAAAAAGAAGCGCATAAAAAAGCCATACCCGACACGAGGTCGGGTATGGCGATATGCATGCTGATTCAGATTGTTGATTGTGAGTTGAAACTAGATAGCTTTATATGTGTGCTTTATTCAGCGATTGTTGAGACTTGCGGGGTTAGAATTACATGAGCTTAGGCTATCAAGCACAGAGCTTGTTCTAATCCACGTTGTTTAAGACCTGCGCCTGCACCAAACCATGCTGAATCGAGACGATGATCTGTACTCATGGCACGACGTTCATGATCAACGAATTCCGTGATCGAACACAGTAAGCCATAAGCCGTACCTTTAGCAGATGAAAGATCTGCCCCTCGCCCCTGACCATTAAACATGTCGAGTGCTTTGGTCATAGCTCTTCCATTTGGTTCAGTTTTATTTTGCTGTGGTGGGTTACTTGCCACCTGACGGTAGAACTGAATGATGTTCTCTTCAGGATCAGAAATTGACATGGTGCTATTGTTGAACACAGCATCAAAGTAAGCCTTAGCTTCCTGCTGACTCACCTTACGCTGCGTGAGCTGTTTCATTTCATACATGTGCTCATCCCATGCACGCACTGAAATACCCAATTGCTGTTTCACCTTCTCTGCATCAAACTTGGTGCTATGTGGAACTTTCACTACACCAGCACTACTGCTCTGCCCACGTAATGCAATCGCCAAAGTGTTGTTACAGACCACTCGGATACTGGTGAACTGTGCTGTCGTTGCCAAAGTGCCGTCACACGCAGTAGCCAGCAGGATATAACCATTACTGACATCCTTAGACTTTAAAGCGGAACTTTGACCTGTACGTGCCAAAGCCCAGAACTTCTTCCCACCTTTCAAAACCCCTGCGGTTTCTAACTTAAAGCCAGATTGCTCAGTCAGATCCCGGTAGAACTCCAGAATCTCTTTAGGTTGAACTTCCTGATAACGCTGACTGACTACAGATAAAGGTGCATGGGTATCTGAACGATACAACACTCGCTGTTCTTCAAATGGCATGATAATGCTCTGACCACGTTCATTTTGTGCCATGTAGCTGACATTGGAGGATTCAATCCGCCAGTCCATCCCGGCTTGCTGTGCCCAGACTTCCAGTGGTTGATTCGGACTTAGCTGATTACCGAGACCATGCCAAGGGGTTTCGCCAACATAGGCGATTTGTTCAATTTGATGTGCCATTGATTCGATCTCCTATGCTGATTCAACGAAAGTTCTGCTGACATTGATTACAGTGGTAGTAGGTCATGGTGATAGGCTTTTTCGGCTCATCGAATACACTACTGAATAGACCACCAATAACTGCACCTGCTAGTCCACCAAGTAATGGGGATACAGGTAAAGGTAAGCTCTTTGAGATGGATGCACCAATGGTGGCAAACGATGCTGATGCTGCAAGACCTGATGATTCAGTTCCATTCACTTGTTGATTCACAACTTGGATGACCTGATCAGATAAACAGTAAGGACAAGTTAAACTCATAATATACATCTCCAAAAATGACAAAGGCTTACCGATTGGCAAGCCCTGAAAGTTGAAATAACTTTGTTTTCATCTAGATGATGTATATCTGAGATTATTTTCAAATCACTGAAAGGTACGCATTTTAGGACTGAGCTTTACACGTAAGTGTTGCGCTTCTTTCTCAGGGTTCACTAGATAAGCACCTGCATTACGAAGGTTACGAACCTCCACTGGATTATCCCGATGTATTCTACCAATACCAAGAATACCGAGCTCTCTATACTTAGCTATTTGCTTAGGATCATGACAGTTGAAATAACAGCCCTCATCATTAGTAATCTGCTTCCACAACTTCCCGACCTTATCCGCTATAGCCCATCCTTTTTGACGTTGATGCCCATTGAAGATTAACAACAGATGGCAATGATAACCTTTGGTTTCACCCTGCTCTAACGCCCATGCAGAATCGACTAAGTCATGAAACGGATCTTTACGCTTAGATATCGCTTTACGCAATTCTTCTAAATCTTGATAGAACATTTGGATATCGATGATATCGTGACAGCTTTGCAAATATGCAATATCCACTCTCACTACTTCTAACTTTGAATATCGACTAAGAGCTCTATCTAATTTTTTCGATAAAGATTCCAGATTACGTTTTTCGTTCTCACGATGCCTACGGAAATCTTTCAGCTGTCTACTCTGGTACCCCTTAAAGTAATTTTGATAGTAATCAAATGATTCACATTTCAACTCATCGACGACTTCATCAAAATCTAAATCATCAATATCATGCTCATCTAACCAATCACACCATGCATTGATATAACCAAAGTACTGAAAGCCTGAACGGTAAATATCATCAAAATGAATCAATAACTCTGCAAACTCTTCATAGAAATCCAATGGTTCATTCTCAGCCTTAATCCATAAGTTTGTAGTTACTTCTAGTTGGATTGTTAATTTAGACTCATTAATTGATTTACTCATGTTTAATACTCAATATGGAAATAGCTCCATATGACATGGGTAAACTGTATAAATATAAATTTTAGTTAGATTGTACTTAATGCTATAAGCTTATGAGTAGTAAGAGTATTAATCTCTATATGATATATATTTAATAATATTAATAACCTGCCATTACAAATTTGAATATTTGTTAGCCAAACAACATATTCAACCAATATTTTCAATTTTTTTTTCACAATATTTGAAGCTCTATTGATCAACAAGGATAATCGATAGAGCCTACTTTTGAAAAAGTTATGCGGTGAATATCAAGCATCAGCTTTATTTGATTTAGTGCTAGGCTTTCGCTTTTTTTTACGAGGTAACGTACCTCTGATAAGCCATTTAGGAGTATCTGAATAAAATGTATTATCTAACAGATCCTTATATACTATGTAAGGAGCCAAGTTATTGATAATAATATTTTTTAGTGGTTTATCAATTGATTCTACTAGCAACTCTTGATATGCCAACCCTTCTACAGAATTAAATATTTTTTTAACTCGGCACGAAGCCTTTAAATCTAATGGCGGTTGAAATGCCTCACTAGCCTTCTTGAGCGTTTCCTGCCATCTTTCACTAACAACATCCGCTAAATTAGAATAATTATTCAGTACTTCACGATCAAATACAAAAACAATATCGGCAAAGAATCGTCTTTTATCTGACACTTGGCTTGTATCATTTTCAACCCATGCCCCTACATACGCCCTAAGCTTAGATAATGGTGCTCTCCGTTTTCCCGCATGCAACATCTGATATAAAGCAGAACTTAGCCCTTTTTGTTTCATAAAGCCGTTCTTCATCTCACAGCTAAGTGAGCATCTAATTAAAACGCAATCGCGCTTAAAAGCCCCTCTCAAATAATTTTGGATTTTCTCGACTCGTTGCTCATGCCTTGGAATATTTATGTGCTTATTTTGCCCTAACGTAATAGCTATGGGACTATATATTGATTGAAATAGTCCCCCATAGTACTTAAAGTCTTCAATCTTAGATTTATAAAAATTAGCTCGTGTATGATCAAAAGGAAATGACAAAAAATCCTGATAGTCATATTTTCTGAACTGCCCGAAAAAATAATGCAATAGCCTTGATCGATAAACGCCCCCAATTCGAGTTCCCAGCGTAATAATAGAATCATGTTGCATGAGCAAATCTACAAATTGAAACAGCGTTCTTTCAACTATTTGCTGCGCTCGCATTTCATTAGGCTGTAAGGATCGCGAATATTTGACCGATAGCATAAAAATTTCAATTTTTTCTAGAAGCTTAAGCTCTGCTTCCGTTAACTTAAATGTTGCGTAAGATGACAAATTTTCTTGATATTGCAAAATAATATTCTTCAAATAGTCTTTGCTATAAGCATCTAAATGATTTTGTACCCAACACAAGTCGAATAAAGCATATTGAGTTAAATCACCTAATACACGATGTGGGTTAGGGTGCTTTTTGAACTTTTGTATAATGATATGCACGTTTTCATTAAAATTAATTTCGTGATTTTCCCGCCCAATAATGTCATCATTTGTAGACTTGAACATAAAGTCCTGATCCAATCTCACAAGAAAATCTAAACAATTCTCAATGAATATAGCTTTATTCTTTTCATCGTAAAGGCATAGATTAAATTGCTTATTGAAGACCTCACTACTTGAATTAAAGTTATCATTCCAATTCATAATACTGACATCAATATTCAAGTCATATGATTTTAGAAGCTCATGGCACTGTGTTTTGATCTCACTTATTGTTCTATGTTCCGTGTAATCAGATGTTGTTTCAAATACCCATATACAGAAGTAGTCTAAGCCATTATTGTGACCATTCAAGCAAATATAATAATTACGTAATAACCCCTCAACTGAGATCTGCCGTAAAAGCTCATATCTCTTGCTATGAAGTTTTGCAATTTCATCATCTGCATTATTGCTATCAATTCGAATTACAGTACTTAAAACATGTAATTTTTTACCTATCTTAAGTAGCTCGTCTAAATCACTTAGTATTAAACTTTTCGTTTCTGAGAATTTTTCAGCTGGTATGCCATATCGTCTTAAATTATCAATGTAATGTTCATACCATATTTTCAAGAAATCATTCTGCCAACTCCCTGCATAAAATTGTCTGAATTGTTCCTGCCTCAGGAAATGTTGCTGCTGTTTTAGATTTGTTGATTTAGCAGTCCTATGGACAAAACTATCAAAGATTCGACCGAATTCAGTTAGTCTTTTATTTTTTAGACCCATTTGTAGCTGATCAAAGTTAGGCATTACATAAAGTTGATCTAGCGCTTTTCCTATACCCAATAGAAGCTGCTGACTTCTATATCGGCCTACTTGATTCGTTTGCTCACCGCAATGTAAGTGCCGAAACTCCGTTTCGATCTGTTCACACCACTGCAAAATATTTACCAATAAATTAATTGTTTCTTTATATGCACAACCTGCCTTGGGTTCTTGAGAGGAGAACGTATCCTTCATAGATTTAGAATACATGTAACCTAATAATTTATTGTAATTTGAAAGCTTCATACTATAAATATAACTATTTCAATAATCTAAGTTGTTGATAATATAAATTATAAAAACACTTTAAAACAGGTTTATCACATATATTTTAAGTAAATTAAATCATTTTTCACACATAGCAAATAAGCAATAAATATATTTATTAATACACTAATAATTAAGCAATACAGAAATGTTAGGTATAAAAAACCACGCCATCAGGCGTGGTTTTTTTACATATACTGAGTGACTTACTTCATCCATTCCTGCACCTTCTCCCCATACCATTCCATAATCATTACTCGTTCATCCCAATACTGTGCTCGGTTATAAGCAGCATGAATGTTGTTTTTGTCGCACAGGTGCAAGCTTACTAATCAATCCATAGTCTTATGCATCAACCGATCTAAATAGTCAGACCATGATTGCATCATCACCGTACGTTCTTCTAAATATTTTGTACGGTTGTATGCTCTTCCATGCATATCACGAACCTGATGAGCCAGTTGCTGTTCAATCCGCTCAATTGGAAATTTTAGAACCTCATCCAAGAGTGTTCTCGCAGTCGCTCTAAAGCCATGACCTGTCGTCTCACCATTTTCAAAACCATATTGTTTCAATCGTTTGTTAATCGTCGATTCGCTAATCGTTTTGGACTGATCCCGCATCGATACAAAGCAATACTCCGTATAACCTGTTATTTGGTGTAATTCTTTAAACAAGGTGATAACCTGATCTGACAGAGGAACAATATGCTGTAATGCGGTCTGATTCTTCGTTTTAGGAGGAGTGTATTTCCAAACCCGATTTTCAAAATCAATGTCTGCCCACTTGGCTCCTCTCAATTCTCCTGGGCGTACAAAAACATGGGGTAAAATTTTTACAGCATAATCTATCGCAATGTCACCACGGCCAACACTATTATTAATGTTACTCAATAACCGTCCTAGCTTCTGCTCATCTGTGATCGCAGATCTATGCTTGGTTTTACCAACTTTTAAGATTCCACTAATTTGGTCTGCCACATTAAATTGACATAACCCTAAAGCAATCGCATAACGAAAGACTTGAGATGCTTTGCTTCTCATGCGCTTTGCTGAATCTGTCTTACCCTGTCTTTCGTAAATACGACAAACTTCTAAAATTTGCGATGGTGTAATACTGTCTATTGGATAATCCCCAATTGCAGCATACAACTTACCCCAAACAAATTGATTCCTTCGTTGAGTACTAGGCTCTAACTCCTCTGTCTTTCTATATTCATCCGCGATTAAAGCGAAAGTATTTTTGCCTGATTTAGCTTCTTCTTCATTTTTCTTCACAACCGCTGGATCTATATTTTGGGCGAGTAATTCTCGACATTCAGTTCTTTTTGCTCGTGCATTTAGCAACGATACCTCTGGGTATATCCCAAAAGAAATGCTATTACGTTTTTTAGTGATTGGGCGAGCATAGTCCCACCTCCAATAGGAGTTACCATTTTTATCAATGATAAAAAATAGTCCTTTACCATCGGCTAGTTTAATTTGAACCTTGGTTGATAACTTTTTATGTGAATTTACAGCTGAACGAATCTGTGTATCTGTCAGATTTACAATTATTTTTGGCATTTTTACGGTAAGCCTTTGCAATAATTTTGAAATTACCGCAAAAATTACCGCAAAAAACTTAAATAACCTAAAACATGCTCGGACAATATCGGATAAGAGAAATACATAAGTTGTTTATTTTTAATGATTTTCGTATTTGATCGGATAAGATGAAACAAAGAAATGGTGCGCTCAGCGGGACTCGAACCCACGCCACAGGCTTCGGAGACCTGTACTCTATCCAGTTGAGCTATGAGCGCATCTTTCTTGGATCGCGCACATCATAACAAAAAAAAGCATAAGGTAAAGCAACTATCTCTAACTTCATCATTTTTATGCTTAAGCTTTATACAATGTTCCAAAACAGCAACACAGAATTGCATGTGAATCACTTGGCTTATTTTGCGAGATCACTCACAATATCTCAACTTTTCACCATTTGAGATATTCATGACTGATGCACTGATCTTAAGGGATGTGTCGAAGACCTATCGCAATGGCTTTCAGGCATTGAAAGGAATTAACTTAAATGTACCAGAAGGTGAATTTTATGCGCTACTGGGTCCCAACGGCGCAGGAAAATCTACTACCATTGGTATTATCAGTTCATTAACAAAAAAAACATCCGGTACAGTCGAAATTTTTGGTCATAATCTGGATACCCACCCCTCTCAGGCCAAACAGTGTCTAGGTGTGGTGCCTCAGGAATTCAACTTTGCCCAGTTTGAAAAAACCTTCGATATTTTGGTGACTCAGGCAGGCTATTACGGCATTCCTAAAAAAATTGCACAGGAACGGGCGGAGCTTTATCTGACCAAACTGGGTTTATGGGAAAAGCGTTCCACTCAGGCCCGCATGTTATCCGGCGGGATGAAACGTCGCCTGATGATTGCGCGTGCCATGATGCACGAACCGAAACTGCTGATTCTGGATGAACCGACAGCTGGCGTTGATATTGAGTTGCGTCGTTCGATGTGGGAATTTTTGAACGAGATGAATGAAAAAGGCACCTCCATCATTCTGACCACGCATTATCTAGAAGAAGCGGAAATGCTGTGTCGCCGTATTGCGATTATCGATCGCGGTGTGATTAAAGAAGACACCACCATGAAAAGCTTCCTGAGTCAGCTCAATGAAGAATCGTTTATTTTTGATCTGGCCGAACCGATTGAACCTTTACATCTGGATATTATCGGCGTGCGATTTAACCTGATCGATCCGATGACCTTAGAAATCACTATGGACAAGGCACATAGCATAAATGATCTGTTCCAGTTGCTGGAATCACAGAATATTCAGGTGCGCAGTATGCGCAATAAATCCAACCGTCTGGAAGAACTTTTTGTGAAAATGGTCGAGAAAAATCTGGATGGAGCTGCGCAATGAACATTAATCAGCTCAGCGTAGCTTTATATACCATTATCTATAAAGAAGTGCGTCGCTTTATGCGCATCTGGCCACAAACCCTGTTGCCACCTGCAATCACCATGAGCCTGTACTTCGTGATCTTCGGTAATCTGGTCGGTTCACGCATTGGAGAAATGGGCGGCTATAGTTATATGGAGTTCATTGTGCCTGGTCTGATTATGATGGCCGTGATCACCAACAGCTATGCCAACGTTTCATCTAGCTTCTTCAGCTCAAAATTCCAGAAAAGTATTGAAGAACTGATCATGAGTCCGGTACCGATGCATGCCATTTTATGGGGTCATGTATTGGGCGGTGTGATTCGTGGGATACTGGTTGCGATCATTGTCAGTGTGGTGAGCTTGTTTTTTGCTGACTTATATATCACCAACTGGTTCGTAACTATATATACAGTCTTGATTACTTCCCTGCTGTTTTCCTTGGGTGGTTTTATCAATGCCGTCTATGCCAAATCTTTCGATGATATCTCGATTATCCCGACTTTTGTGTTAACGCCACTGACCTATTTAGGTGGTGTGTTTTATGCTATTTCGAGCTTAAGCCCATTCTGGCAAAATTTATCTTTAATTAATCCTGTCGTGTATATGGTCAATGCTTTCCGCTATGGCATTTTAGGACATAGCGATGTCAATGTCGCCATTTCACTGACAGTAATTACCTTATGTTGTGCCGTGCTGTATGCAGTGGCCTATCATTTACTCTCCCGTGGTTCAGGAATGCGTGAATAATGAGTGTAGAACAATCTCTCCTTGGTAAAGACACCAATTACCCGACAGAATATCAGCCTGATGTTCTGTTTCCGATTTCGCGCGCGCCTGCCCGTGAACAATACGCACATGTCGAAGCGATTCAGCAAGGTGCAGACTGGTGGCATGTATTTGAAATTTCCTGGTTAAATTCAACCGGTGTGCCGCAAGTGGCTATTGGCCGCATTAGCTTGCCAGCGTCTTCGCCGAATCTGATTGAATCCAAATCCTTAAAACTGTATTTCAATAGCCTGAATTTTGCCAAGTTTGAATCTCAAGATGCCTTTATCACGACGGTCGAAAAAGATTTATCTGCTGCGGCTGAAGCTGAAGTTAAACTGCAATTGTTTCAGGTCGATGAATTAGAGATCAGCAAGCCGGAAGGCATCTGCATTGACGAGCTGACACCTGAGCGCCTAGAAAATCATCCAGATGCCAGTTTATTGGCTTTGGATTCGGATGATGCAGCAGAAGGTGAAATCCAGCTGTATTCACATTTACTCAGAAGTAACTGCCCAGTCACTGGCCAGCCGGACTGGGGAACAGTTTTTATACGTTATCAAGGTAAAAAACCTTGTTATAAGAGTATTTTAGCTTATATTATTTCCTACCGTCAGCATAATGGGTTCCACGAACAATGTGTGGAGCAGATGTTTGCCGATATCTGGCAGCAACTGAAACCGGAAAAGCTGATGGTCTACGCAACCTATACACGCCGTGGTGGATTGGATATCAACCCTTGCCGTGTATCGGATTTAACATGGATGCCTCGCCCTATTCGTTTAGCGCGACAATAAAAAACATTGAGGTTGAACAATGCCATTTTTTGGGTTTATTCCTTCTGCAGAGCTTTTAAATACAATTCAGACTGCACAAAAAAACAAAAATTCAAGTGAGCCGCTTTACCCATTACGTGATAAAACCGCATTGATGATTAATGATGAAATTATTGATGCGATTCTCACCGAGCTGGTGCGTCGCTTCCCTGCCAGTGATAAACGCGATACTGCGGAAAAACTGGCTGGCTATATCAAGTCGACTGTTGCGGTTTTGCTGAAGCAGTTATTGAGTAAAGCGCCGAACGATGTGGTCAGAGAGTCGATTGCATTCTCTGAGCGCAGTCTGTTTAAAGATCCTGAAGGAAATTTCCGCATTGGTGAGTCACTGGATGCCAATCTGGTGACAAATTTAAAACATCATTATGCGGAGCTTAAAGCCGGTCAGAGTATCGATAAACAAGCGTTCAGCAACTTATACAAGCAATTTGGTGAAGCGACAGTCCGACATTTTATGGTCGACTTTAATAAAACCCTGGATCTTGGCATGATCAAACGCAAGGCAGCAGATATTGGCGCATCTGCAGTGATCAAGGCCATCAATATGGCAGCAGATAAAATTATTCTGAATTTGAATAAAGATGAGCTGCGCGCCATGGCCGAATATCATGACACTTTGTTCTATACAGAATAGTTTTGGATAGCATGGTTTCAAGATTTTCTACAAATCTTGAGGAATTAGCCTGACTTCGGTCAGGCTTTTTTATGATCAGTGAAATAGCTTGTTACAGATAAGCGGCTCTATAAGACAGACTGCCGTAAAAATAGCCAATCCATCGCTATTTTTGTATAAGCGGCTAGGTCTCTTATTCATCCGAATGTTATCTTTAATCTGGCACTTTAAGCCCCACGATTGAAAAAATTTATCAATCTTTTTCATGGCATGATTCAAATGACATCGCCAGCAACTCATCAAAAAAACTGGAAATCGTAGCAAGATGTTGAAATCGGATTTTTATAAAAAGTTTAAGCAGCTTTCAATCGCACTTACCGCATTTGGTCTCAGCAGTTTGAGTCTGGCCAACGATTTCCAATATCACCCTTCTTATGCCGCTTTTAAGCAGAACGCCATGCAGAGCTATGAGCTGAGTGCCCAGCAAGTAGATTCCGCCATGAGCGGGACGCGTAATTTGCCTAATATTATCAATATCATGAATCGCCCAGGTGAAAGTAAGCCTTGGTATTCGTATAAAACTAACTTCTTAGCTGAATCTACCATTCAGCGCGGCGTACGTTTTAAACAGCAATATGCAGAAACGCTTAACCGTGCTGAACAGCAGTTTGGTGTACCACAGGCGATCATTCTGGGCATTTTAGGTGTAGAAACCGGTTTTGGTAGCAACAAGGGCTCTTTTGTCACTCGTGATGCCCTAGCAACCTTAGGGTTTGGCTATGAACGTCGTGCCCAGTATTTTCAGGATGAACTGGCTGCTTTAATTGCCTGGTCATATAGAGATGGTGTTGCCACCTCTTCTGTGGTGGGTTCGTATGCCGGCGCTGTTGGCTATCCGCAGTTTATGCCGAGCAACATTCCCAAATTCGGCGTGGACTACGATGGCAATGGTCATATTGACCTGCGTAACTCAGCGGTAGATGCGATTGGCTCGATTGCCAACTATCTGGCACAGCATGGCTGGCAGCGTAATCAGCCGATTGCCTTTCCGGCACGTTATACCGGTTCAAATCCCGATGCTGTGATTGCCAAGGATCTGACTCAACCTATGCCTTATGGTGTGTTAAAAACGCAAGGCATTAGCCCAATGAATCCAATCGTAAAAATTGACGATCTGGATCTAGTCAATGTAATTCAATTACAAGAAAATTATGGCTCGATTTACTACATCACTTATCCAAATTTTCAAGTGATTACCACCTATAATCGCAGCCGTATGTATGCCACTGCTTTGTGGTTATTAGGTACCGAAATTACCAGCCGTTAACACTAAAAATTAATACAAATTATGAAAGTCAACATTTTTATGGGTTAATTTGTGCGTATTTTAAGCATTTTTAATATTATGTTACAATATTGATTATTTTTTGATCAATCATTGTTTATTTTGCGTTCTTTTTTTAACTATTTTAATTAAACACTAGACAGGGTATTGCCGGCATGAATATTATCCATTTCGTTAAATGTAGTTGCATAAGTTAAATATCAGGCATGTTTACATGGTTTTTCAGCCATTTATGAATAACCAATAGATATGCTGTTAGGAGTTGATTCGATGCATTCTTCAATTTTGAAGTCTTTTATGGCCATTGCCACGATCGTCACGCTGACGCAATCGCAGGCAGATATGGTTCCGTCATCTTCATTCACCAATGAAAATGACAATTCGCGTCTTGCCACGCGAGTACTCAATAAAGAAGCTCAAAGCTTCAATTCAAATTTCACAAATTTGAACAGCCTTTCAATCACTGAGCGTTCTGGCGATAAAGTTCGCCGTGAAACCATTGCAGCGAAAATTGAACTTCCTGCAGAAGAGCCTTCAGTGATTGAAAAACTGAATACAGTGGCTTCTAATACTGTACGTAAATTCAGTCAGACAGGTACAGCGTCTTGGTATGGTCGTCAATTCCACGGCCGTAAAACTGCAAGCGGTGAAACCTTTGACATGAACGCAATGACAGCTGCCCATCGTAGCCTGCCATTGAACTGCTATATTCGCGTAACTAACCGCAATAACGGCAAGAGCGTCGTGGTTAAAGTAAATGACCGCGGTCCTTTCCATGGTAACCGTGTTGTTGATTTATCTTACGGTGCTGCGAAACAGTTGGGTATTACCAGTGCAGGTACTGCAAAAGTCAGTATTGAACGTGTCGCTGGTCCAAATTCTTAAGATTTGACCTGCAACACATTTAACAAAAGCCACAGCAATGTGGCTTTTTTATTGTGCTCATTTTCTAGAAGAATATAAACGCTCCTGCTCCGCCCTATCTTAAAGTTCTTTCAAGAAAATTTTGGTAGGCTCATCCTGCCTGATAAAATTCGCTCGCTTGCATGATTAACTTTTGACCATATCCGGATTCTGCTTTATATTTCCAGATAAGCAAAACATGTTCATGGAATGGAGCGAAGAATGAAAACAATATCTGAATGGTTTGATGAATATAGTGACAGCCATCAAAATAAAACCAATAAGCTGATTCACTGGGTCTGTGTACCGACTATCTATTTTTCGATTATTGGCATTCTGGCGCATTTCAGCGCTTTGCTGACTACCCTGCTACTGGTTTTGGCTTTTATCTTCTATGCACGCCTAGATCTTGTTTTGGCAGTAGCGATGGCTACGTTGACTTTGGTCATGGCCTGGCTCATCTGGATTCTGCCAGTCGGTACCGGTTTCTTTATTGCCCTGTTTGTCTTGGCCTGGATTGGCCAATTTTATGGGCACAAAGTGGAAGGTAAAAAGCCTTCATTCTTCAAAGACCTCCAATTCCTCCTCATTGGCCCAATTTGGTGCATGGATGCCTATTTAGGTAAAATCCTACCGAACTGGAAATCACGCCATAACAGCGCAATTATGAGCATTTAAACGCTATATTCGATTTACCCAATCGGAAGAACCTTATTGATAGGTTCTTCCTTGATGTTTTAACCAGCCAGCGACATGTTTTCGTGCAGGGTCATGATGCGTCCAGTGAATCACCCCACCCTTGTCACTGTATTCATATTCTCCATAAAACTCAACCTGATCCTGTTTTTGAATGTTCTGAATACGCGGCGCCAGATCGATATTATGCGCAATCAGTACAGTTTGACCATTTGGTAATTCGAGAATAAACTTTTGATGACGCGATCCTTCATGATCATCTGGCAAAACGGCAATCACCTGCCCGCTTGAACGCACCTGTAGATCACTCTGACGCTGTTGAAACGCCCGTGCAATTCGGTCCAGATCATCAGTCGTTTGAGAGGGTACTAAATTAGGCTCTGAATCAAGCGTTTCAGTTGTAGTATCAGATGCGGATGGAATAAGTGGTTGGGATTGTTGTAGATCCAGGCCCAGATAAGCAGCAATCAACAGTGCAATGACTGCACCGATGCCCAGTTTGGTTTTATTTGGCATTTTTATAACTTTTTTATTAAATGATGAATACATGATCTGAGCTCTATCACCAAACCCAAATCCTATTCTTGAATTGCTGATGAAGAATAAATCAACATAAAAAAGCCCCATCAATCAGATAGGGCTTTTTCTAATTCCTAAGGAATTATTTTGCAGCAGCTTGAGCAGCAGCAACTTCTTCAGCGAAGCTCATTTCTGCTTTTTTCTCAATGCCTTCACCAACTTCGAAACGAACGAAGTTTGCAACTGTAGTACCAGTTGCTTTAAGAACGTCTGCAACTTTCTTATCGTTGTCGATTACGTACATTTGACGCTCAAGCACAACTTCATTCAAGTATTTCTCAACAGAACCTACAACCATCTTCTCAACGATATTTGCTGGCTTGCCAGATTCAAGTGCTTTCGCTTCAGCAATTTCTTTCTCTTTCGCGATAAGCTCAGCAGAAACGCCTTCAGCATTTACAGCAACTGGGTTGAACGCAGCAACGTGCATTGCCAAGCCTTTACCTGTAGCTTCATCACCAGTGTAAGAAACAACAACACCGATTTTAAGACCGTGTTTGTAAACTGCAAGGTTTTCGCCTTCAACAATTTTCGCACGACGTACTTGGATGTTTTCACCGATCTTTTGAACAAGAGCGATACGCGCTTCTTCAACAGTTGCACCATCTTCTAGTTTCAATTCAGCGATTTGAGCAGGATCAGTTACGTTTGCAGCAAGTGCAGCAGCAGCAACTTTCGCAGAGAAACCAGCAAAGTTTTCGTCTTTTGCAACGAAGTCAGTTTGACAGTTAACTTCTAGAAGAAGTGCTTTGTTGCCGTCTTGAGCAATTGTGATTGCGCCGTCAGCAGCAATGTTACCTGCTTTTTTAGCAGCTTTAGCTTGACCAGATTTACGTAGGTTGTCGATCGCTAGTTCAACGTCGCCGCCCGCTTCTGTCAAAGCTTTTTTACATTCCATCATTGCAAGACCAGTACGATCGCGCAATTCTTTAACCATGCTTGCTGTAACTGCAGTCATGTTTATCTCCTAAATTCGGTAGAAAATGAATTCTTTTTAGAACAGAAACGGCCCAGAGGAGTTCTCATGGGCCGCCTGCATACATAACGCTTACTTTGCCACCATCACATGTCGCAAAAATGACAAGCTAGCGTCAAACGCATTAAGCCTCAGAAGCTGGAGCTTCTTCTGCTTTAGCTTGTGCATTTGCTTGTGATTGAGCATATTCTTTACCAGCAAGAATCGCATCAGCCATAGCAGAAGCATAAAGTGTTACTGCACGGATCGCATCATCGTTACCCGGGATAACGTAGTCTACGTTGTCTGGGTTAGAGTTTGTATCAACGATACCAATTACAGGAATACCAAGGTTCTTCGCTTCTTTGATTGCAATCGCTTCGTGATCAACGTCGATTACGAATAATGCGTCAGGTAAACCACCCATGTTTTTAACGCCGCCTAAGCCACGCTCAAGTTTTTCCATCTCACGAGTACGCTCTAGAGCTTCACGTTTAGTCAGCTTAGCGAAAGTACCGTCTTGAGATTGAGTTTGAAGGTCTTTTAAACGGTTGATAGATTGGCGAAGTGTTTTCCAGTTCGTCAACATACCACCTAACCAGCGGTGATCTACATATGGTTGACCAGCGCGTTGAGCTTGTTCACGGATGATTGCAGAAGCTGCACGTTTAGTACCAACGAACAAAACTTTGTTCTTTTTGCTAGCCAAGTTGTTAGCAAAGTTCAAAGCATCATTTAACGCAGGAACAGTGTGCTCAAGGTTGATGATGTGAATTTTGTTACGCGCACCAAAGATGTAATCACGCATCTTTGGATTCCAGAAACGAGTTTGGTGACCAAAGTGCGCGCCAGCTTGAAGAAGGTCGCGCATGCTTACGTTGTAATCTGCCATTTTCTTTACCTTAAAGTTTGGGTTAGGCCTCCATATACCCGCATTCTCCACCCTAAAGGGCACCCAGAGTAATGTGTCGATATATGTGCGGATTTTTTTGCCTCATCGCACAAAGCCCGTGAAATTTATTCACGAAAAAGCATTTGATAAAATGGGCGGCTATTTATACCATAGTCACACACAAATTTCCAAAAGTTTTTAGAGATCATGAACAACACTTACCAAGCTCCACGTCGACTCATCAAAACCTCTGACGAAATTGAAAAAATGCGTGTGGCAGGGCGACTGGCGGCAGAAGTTTTGGATATGATCAAACCGCATATTGTTCCGGGTGTCACCACTCTGGAACTTGATACGATTTGTCATGACTATATTGTCAATCAACAACAGGCGATTCCTGCATGCTTAGGCTATGGCGCTGCACCGGGTCGACCTGCCTTCCAACATACCATTTGTACTTCTGTGAACCATGTGGTGTGTCACGGCATTCCATCAGACAGTAAAAAATTGAAAAAAGGCGACATCCTGAACATTGATGTGACCGTGATTAAAGATGGCTATCATGGTGACACCAACATGATGTACATCGTGGGTGGTGAAACCACTATTCTTGCCAACCGTCTATGTAAGGTAGCGCAAGAAGCCATGTACCGGGGTATTGAAACTGTAAAACCGGGTTCAACCATTGGCGATATTGGTCATGCCATTCAGCAGTATGTTGAATCCGAGCGTTTTGGCGTGGTACGTGAATATTGTGGTCACGGTATTGGTACAACTTTCCATGACGAACCGCAAGTGCTGCATTATGGTCAGCCAGATACCGGCATGGTACTTGAAGAAGGCATGACCTTTACCATTGAGCCAATGGTCAATGGTGGTGACTGGAAAACCAAATTACTCGGTGATAAATGGACAGTGGTCACCAAAGACCATTCATTGTCAGCACAATATGAACATACGATTCTGGTGACCAAAACCGGCGCGGAAATTTTAACAGCACGCCCGGACGAAGATTTGTCACGCTTTAGTGCGTAACCACAACATCAACAACACAAAATGGTCACTTTAAAGTGGCCATTTTTATTTTATATTTCATGCATTCGTATGCATGACCGAGATGTAAAAAGTCTCCCCTTGCCTGCTTCCAGCGCATCGAAATTCAAGATAAAGTTCGGCCAATACACCATTTTTTCCTTAAAGTTTTCCAAATTCTTTTGCCCTATCTGCACCATTTTAGGCTAAGATAATGTGCTTTTTATTTTTTAATCCCTATAAGAAGGAATACTGCCGTGGACGTACGTCTCTCTGATCGTGTGAATGCCATCAAACCGTCCCCTACGCTTGCTGTGACCAACAAAGCTGCTGAATTAAAAGCTGCAGGTCACAACGTGATTGGTTTGGGCGCAGGTGAACCAGATTTTGATACCCCTCAACACATCAAAGATGCAGCAATTGCAGCGATTAACAACGGTTTCACCAAATACACCGCTGTTGACGGTACGCCAGGTCTTAAAAAAGCCATTATTGCTAAATTCAAACGCGACAATAACCTAGACTATGCAGCAAACCAGATTCTGGTTTCTTGTGGTGGTAAGCAATCATTCTTTAACTTGGCCCTTGCTTTATTAAACAAAGGTGATGAAGTCATCATCCCTGCACCATTCTGGGTAAGCTACCCGGACATGGTGATCATCGCTGAAGGTGTTCCTGTTATTGTGAAATGTGGTGAAGAACAACGTTTCAAAATCACCCCTGAACAATTAGAAGCTGCAATCACTGACAAAACACGTCTAGTAGTATTGAACAGCCCGTCTAACCCTACAGGTATGATCTATACCAAAGCTGAGCTTGAAGCGCTGGCTGACGTACTTCGTAAATACCCAGAAGTGTATATCGCATCTGATGACATGTACGAACCAATCCGTTGGGATGACGAGTTCTACAACATCGCAACAGTTGCACCAGACCTTTATGACCGCACGATTGTGTTAAACGGTGTGTCTAAAGCTTACGCAATGACTGGCTGGCGTATCGGCTACGCAGCGGGCCCTGCTAAACTGATTGGTGCAATGAAAAAGATCCAATCTCAGTCAACTTCTAACCCAACTTCTATTTCGCAAGTTGCTGCTGAAGCTGCATTGAATGGTCCTCAAGACGTTCTTGAGCCAATGATTGAAGCATTCAAACGTCGCCATGACTTGGTTGTGAAAGGCTTGAATGATATTCACGGTATTTCTTGCCTGCCTGCTGATGGTGCATTCTATGCATATGCCAACATCAAACCGTTGATTCGTGCCAAAGGTCTTAAGTCTTGCACAGAATTCTCTGCATGGTTACTGGAAGAAACTGGTGTTGCAGTGGTTCCTGGTGATGCATTCGGTCTTGGCGGTTTCATGCGTATCTCTTACGCTACTGCTGACGAAGTACTGGTAGATGCCCTTGCTCGTATCAAGAAAGCTGCTGATTCTATCGAAGGCGTTGATGCTGCGATTGCTTCAATCGAAGCTGAAAAAGCTGCAAAATAATCTAGCTTCCTAGATAAAAAAACCCGCGAATTTCGCGGGTTTTTTTATGTTCTTCAACATGTATTAAACAGTGAGTCGTATTCGCTTATAGCTCAAGTATTTAATGAGCAAACAAACAAAACATAGACTTGCTGCAATCGTGTACGCAATACTCAACATCCACCAAAAACCATGAATCCCCAATGCATTGCTTTGCCAATTGAACAGTGTCATTGGATGATACGTCACATACCAACCACCACCTAAGCCCACGACCAGCACGGTACTGATAAAAATAAACATCGGTCTGACAATTTCTCGCCAGCAACGTAGCATTGCCAAACTAATCACCAGTAGCGCATCAAAGATATGCATCCAACACATTAACAGGATCAATGCCAAGGCTAATGTAATCACCTGCGCATTATTGCTAAATAACCCTACAATCCAACTATCTAAGCCCCAAATAGTCAACACGACAACGATAGCTATTAGCATCACAGCCATCAGTGCCCGCTTACTGAGTTGCCATGCGGCATCAATCTGCTCCGCACCAATTTGAGTCGACACCAAAATACCGAAGGCAGATGCCATCGACATCGGCAACATAAACATCAAGCCCAATAAACCAAGCATCACCTGATGTGCATTCACTACAATGTCACCCAAAGGTAAGATCAGCAAAGCAATCGCGCTGATGGCAAATACATCCACAAAAGTCACCACCGCATTGGGCAATCCAATTTTTAAAATTTTCAACAAAGTCTGCCAGTGAAAGAAAACACCAGACCACTGGATCTTTAACTTCTGCTCAAGGAAGAAAAAATAGTAAACAAACAACAGTACCCACTGCACAATCAAATGCGCCATGAATGCACCCTCAACCCCATAGCTTCTAACATAACCCTCAATGCCATAAATCAAGACATAAGCCAAAGCCACTTTGAGCAGTAAATAGATCATATTGGCGTAGAATACGCGCTTAGCCTGCCCACAGGCTTGGGTTAAAATATATAAAATACGCAACAATAAATGCGCTGGAATCGTCCAAGCCAACAGCCACAGACATGGCACAATCAATGTCTGTAAGGCCGTATCTGCCTTTAAAAAATGAAGTAAGGGAGTCGCATGATTAAACAAGTACATCGCAACAGCGGAAATCACCAGTACAATCAAAATACTTTGCTTCACAATACGCTGTATATCCGCATAATCCTGACGCCCATTGGCTTCTGCCAGTTCTTGCATCATGCCCTGTAACACCCCAATACCCGTCACAAAGCACAAAGAATAAACAGACAAACAGACTGTCAATGCAGCCACATGCTGAGGTGAAAAATGTGATAGAAAAATCACGTCGAACAAACTACTGAGCATAATAATGGCATTACTGAGAAAAATAGGCACCTAAAGATGCAGAAACTTTTTCATTACCCTATCACTCGATTTTTAATTCTTTTATAAGATTCGTTTTTTGGCAGATTATTTAGATCTGAGATATTTCATTAGAAATGTATACCAGTATCCTGCCATAACTCATTCTATTTCTTATTTTTTATAAAAATGACTTTACTCAGGTGCAGGCAATGTACTTCTTACAAAATAATCCGCCATTCCTATACCAGATTGCTATTATCGATGTCACAATTTTGAATTAAATCTCAACAACTCAAGAATAATGACAGGAAAATTACAATGAACCCAAAAGAAATGAGCGGTTTAGCATTACTGGAAGCGATGCGTGATGAAAAAATCCCGGCCCCAAGTATTAGCGAAACCATGTCGATGCAACCAGCAGTGATTAAAAGCGGACATGTAGAATTTAAGGTAAAAGCTGATCATCGACATTTAAATCCGCTTGGCGGCGTCCATGGTGGTTTTGCTGCAACCGTTTTGGATACCGTGACAGGCTGCGCGATTCATACTTTACTTGAAGCAGGTGTCGGTTATGGCACCATTGATCTGAATGTAAAGATGTGCCGCCCCATACCTCAGAATCAGCCACTGAAAGCCGTAGGAAAATCAATTAATCTCAGTAGAAATTTAGGTATTTCTGAAGGTCAGATTCTGGATGAAGAAGGTCGCCTGTATGCTCATGCCACTGCGACCTGTATGATTATTCGGACTGAATGAATATTGGTAGCCTGTACAATTCATCAGACACTTCATTTAAATAATATTACTTTTCGCCTGCCCTGCTTTAACAAATGACAAGCGTGGTCGAGTTAAGCCTTGAAACTCAAAATAATGCTTGGAAACATTGGCTAATTCCACATCTTGTGTTTGTGTTGTTGAGGCTTGCCACGCTTTAGACTGATTGGTTCCCGTCAAAAGATTGCCAGAAATGGCATAGATATAAAGGTCTTTGCCTTGCTCTTTCAGATAGTCTGCATTCAGGAAAACTTCAAAGTTAAATTGACTTTCAGTTTCTACCAACCATTTTTCTGCAAACCATAATTGCAGCAAATCACCTAAATAAAGTGATTTTTGCGCCAAAGGCCATAGCGTGATATGAGCGTCTTTAACCGGGATATAATACTGTGCAGGATCAGCAATAATCTGAAGATAGTTTTCTTGATAATAAGCCAGTTGAGAGAAAATTTGAGGGATGCTAAGCGTATTCATTCGCTGTCTCCGGTTTAGCCATTTTTGTGCTGGCAAGTAGGTTTAAATCCACACTGTTTGACCATTTGGTCAAACGACTTTATGGTTTTAATCTAGCAAGTGAAATTTATTCTGACAAGTATTTTTCGTGAAATTTATGCAATTGCCTAAATTAAAAACAGACAGGCTGTATTTATAATAAATATGATAATTTTTGCTTGACCCCTGTCAAAATCTCTCTATAATCGCTTTCAGATTCTCCAATAGCTCAGTCGGTAGAGCGACGGACTGTTAATCCGCAGGTCCCTGGTTCGAGCCCAGGTTGGAGAGCCAAATTCAAGAAAGCCCACTCATCATGAAGTGGGCTTTTTTATTACTTAAAATTTGACGGCTTGTTATTTTCAACTATTTAAAATGAATAATTATTTTCAATCCCTCATAAAACTCGATATATAAATACCCCTCTTTTAAAATTTCGAGATATAAAAAATCCCCCATAGATGGAGGATTTTTAAGCTGTCACCGAGATTAAGCCGCTTGAGCCGGAACACCGCTATGAAAACGGAAAGTTTCATCAGGCGTGAGAATTAGCTGTTTTTCAACTTCACGAATATGCAGGATTCGCTCCTGAATATCCTCTTTCGGATTTTTCAGTTTCGCTGTGGTAGCCACATCCATCGCCAAAGCCAGATAGTCTTCAAAATGGCGAGATTCGGACTTGAGCAGGTAGCGGTAGTAACGTGCCAATTCATCATCAACACGCGAAGCAAGCGCGTAAAAACGCTCACAGGAACGCGCTTCTACAAAGGCACCAATCACCAAGACATCAATCAAGGCTTCAGGTTCAAAAGTCCGGATTTCCTTACGCAAACCACCGGCATAACGCCCTGCACTCAAGTTTTGCCAAGCCTGACCGCGCTTGTTCATCAATTCAAGCACTTGCTCATAATGCAGCATTTCTTCACGCACCAGCTGTGCAAGCTTCACCTGTAGATCAACAAAATAGCTATAGCGAAACATCAGGTTCATGGCCGTGCTGGCTGCTTTTTTTTCACAGTTGGCATGATCTTGCATCAAGATTTCAAGATTTTCGACCGCCATATCCAGCCATGCTTGCGGTGTTTCACAACCGAGGAAAGCAATCACCGGCTGCATCAGTTCATCATAATTAATATTCGACATAATTACTCTAATCTTAACGCGCTGACTTAATCACGGCTTTCATTTGCTGAACCGCTTGTGCCAGACCAACAAATACCGCATCCGCAATTAAAGAATGACCGATATTGAGCTCATGAATCTGTGGAATCGCAGCAATCGGCGTCACGTTATCCAAATTTAAGCCATGGCCCGCATTTACCACCAAACCTTTAGATGCAGCATATTCAGCACCTTTCACAATGCGTTCCAGTTCCGCTTGTTGCGCTTCTGGAGTTTCTGCATCGGCATAGGCGCCTGTGTGAATCTCAATCGTCGGTGCACCACAAGCAACTGCTGCATCAATTTGTGCAAAATCGGCATCAATAAATAAAGATACATCACAACCAATGGCTTCCAGCTCTTGAGTCGCGGCTTTTACAGCATCAAAATTACCCACGACATCCAGACCACCTTCAGTGGTCACTTCCTGACGTTTTTCAGGAACAAAACAAACATGCTGTGGCTTGATTTCCTTGGCAAAGGCGATCATTTCATCTGTTACCGCCAACTCAAGGTTCATACGGGTTTTTAACGCAGGACGCATACGACGCACATCGTCATCCTGAATGTGACGACGGTCTTCACGCAAGTGCAAGGTAATGCCTTCTGCCCCTGCCTGTTCGCAGATCAATGCAGCATTGACTGGGTCTGGGTACGTCGTACCACGTGCTTGTCTTAATGTTGCGACATGGTCAATATTGACACCAAGTAATGCAGCCATAATCTTTTCCTAACTACGATTGAGATTGAGAGTTTTGAATCCAGAGTTGTCGACTTTTTAATGGTCGATCACCAAGCAAGGCCGTGATCGCCTGTCGATACAGTTTCGTCAGTAATTGTAACTGTTCCGGATTAAAATCCCCACCATTTTCATACGTCAACATGCTTAAAATCTGTTGACCGGATAGGGTGGAGCGTAAGGCTTTGGCCGATGGCATAAAGCCGGCATTGAGCTGAAAATAATAGTGCTGTTGTGGATCAATCTGCGCCTGATTGGCATCTACCGAAAAATCCAGACCATAACCGAGTTCTTCCAGCAAAACATGCTCAAACTGGCGCAAGATCTGTTTTAAATATAAATTTGGATTAGATTGTACGGATAATTGCTGTAATGCAGTTAAGGTCTCAGCATATTTGGCAAAAGTTTGCGGCATTTCGACTTCTAAAGGACATAACCGCAACAGGATTTCATTCAGATAAAAACCCGAAAAAAAGGCATCGCCAAAAAAGAAAATCGGCTGATTGACAATTTCCAGTTTAGTAAAATTTTTGAGTTCGGATTTACCTGAAGCTTGCAAACGAATGGGCTGATATTGCGGTGGTGGCATTTGCCTGAGAATGCCGTCTACCCTGCCATATTCTTGGGTAAATAAATGCACAATATGACTGCGTTCACGGTACTTACGATGATGAATCAGATAGCCATGCAGTACTTCGTTACGCATAAGCGGGTACTTTAATCCTTATCTTTTTTTGATTTTTTATCATCTTCTTCGTCATCCCCATCCGGGATCACTGCGCCCACAACAGCCGCAGTACCTTTCACTGCGACTTTTGTGGTTTTATAAGCCACCTTGATAGGAACCGTGACCACTTTATGAATACAGCCTTGCAGAAATAAAACACATGCAACCACTGCCAACACTTTCATCATCACAGATTCCTCGAAGGGTCTTATCAAGCTTATCGCTTAGATATCACTATAACCTAAGCTTTTTAATGCACGTTCATCATCAGACCAGCCACCTTTGACTTTCACCCAAAGGGTTAACATGATTTTCTGTTCGAACATTTTTTCCATGTCGAGACGCGCATCCATACCGATTTTCTTCAGTTTGACACCTTTCTCGCCAATCACAATGGCTTTTTGGCTCGGACGATCGACAAAAATCGTGGCATCAATATAGGTACAGGCAGCTTTCATACGACCAGTTTTTTCATTCAAGACCGGCTCTTCAGTTTTGAATGATTCGATCTGAACGGTCAAATCGTATGGAAGCTCTTCCCCCAGCTGACGCATGATCTTTTCACGGATAATTTCAGACGCCAGGAAACGCTCTGAACGATCGGTCAGTTGATCCAGTGAGTATAGTGGTGGCTGGAACGGAAGATACTTGGCAATCGTGTCACGTAAATGTTCAAGATTGGCACCACGAAGCGCAGATACCGGTACGATTTCCGCAAAGTTCATCAGCTTTTCGCGTTCATGAATCAGCGGCAAAGCTTCGTTCTTGTTTTCAAAAGTATCGAGCTTGTTGATCACCAGAATCACTGGCATTTCAGCATTTTTCAGCTTTTCCAGAACCAGGTCATCATTTGGCGTCCACTTTTGTGCATCCACTACGAATAAAACCAGGTTCACATCGCGTAAAGCCGAATGTGCCGCACGGTTCATCATTTTATTGATGGCACGGACTTCTTTTTTATGCATCCCCGGTGTATCGACAAATACCGCCTGAGATTTTTCACGTGAATCAATCCCCACGATTTTATGACGTGTAGTTTGTGGTTTACGTGAGGTAATCGAAAGTTTTTGACCCAGAATATGGTTCATTAAGGTAGATTTACCCACATTCGGGCGACCTACAATGGCAACAAAACCACTACGATAATCTGATGGGATCTCGGTGCCTTGTGCACTAAAAAATTGACTAATAAGGTCGTGACTGTCGCTTTGCGACTCGTGATCAGCATCAATGTGATCGGAATGAGTAGTCATTAAGACTTATGCTCCAAAAGTTTCAAAATATCCGCCGCAACGGCTTGTTCAGCAAAACGCCGGCTCGCGCCTTCGCCTTGCATAGTCGGTAATCCCGCAATCTGGCATTCCACTTTAAAATGCTGATTGGGTGCATCACCTTGAATATCTACAACCTCGTAAACTGGGAGAGGTTTCTTACGTGCTTGTAAATACTCTTGTAAGCGAGATTTAGGATCTTTAAGCTGATCTGTCGGCTCAATATGATCTAAATAGGGCTCGTACCATTTTAACACAATCGGTTCTAGCACAGTGAGATCACCGCAGTCGACATAGATTGCGCCAATAATGGCTTCTACTGTATCTGCCAGTATAGACTCACGATGATGACCACCAGATTTCAATTCACCGGTACTGAGAATTAAATTCTGGCTCAGTTTTAAATCATTGGCGATTTTTCCTAATGCTTCCTGACGAACCAGGGTTGCACGCATACGCGTCAACCGGCCTTCATTTTCGCTTGGATAGGCATTAAAAAGATAATTCGCAATGATCATCCCTAAAAGAGAATCGCCCAGAAATTCCAGGCGCTCGTAGTTGTGTTTATGACTGACTGAACGATGAGTCAATGCCAGTTTCAGCAAATCAGCCTGTTTAAACTGATAGCCGATCCGTTTGGCAAGACGTTCATCATTTAGCTTTGACTGTGCTTTGATCAAACTCTTTCTCAAACTTCATCACTAAATCGATATTCATTATGAAATTTTTACGAATTTCATAATTCTTGTGCACCTGTAAACCATCGGTATTGGTAACTTTGGCAATTTCGTCAAACTTTAGATCACGAATATTATTCATGTCTAAACGCTGACTCATCTGTTGACGGAATGTTTCTGGCGTTATATTGGCTGGAGCGCTTTTTAACAGCGCCTCAATCTCACCATCTACCATACGATCATCGAAGTATGGCCCCCACACTGCAATCGCCACTTTTGCAAGAAATGCAAAGCCCACGATTGCAATTAAAACCCCAATATAAGAAGCACCTTGTTGATGTCTCATTTTTATTTTCCTGATTGAAACAATTAATCGATTGTTCCGTTTCGACCAAACGATGGCAATTTAAAGCCAGGTTCTTTATGCATCCAGATATAGAAGGCACGACCTGTTAAGTTTTCTTCCGGAACAAGCCCCCAGAAACGACTGTCAGCACTCTGATCGCGATTATCCCCCATCGCAAAGTAATGACCTTCTGGCACTGTTACTTCCCAATATAAACCATTTTCACCTGAATATTTACCATTTTCCAGATAGTTAATATAAGGTGCCTGACGAGCAACATTCACCCCTTCCAGCTCACGCATGGTAAAAGTATGCTCGCCCAGGGTTTCTTTATGATAAATAGCTGTCGGTGTATCTAAACGGTCTTTTTCGCGGCTAAATTCTACTGGAACTTTCGCTACTTTTTCACCATTAATGCTCAACTGGCCATGATCATAAACAATATGATCGCCTGGCAAGCCGACAATACGCTTGATATAACTGATAGTCGGTTGCGGTGGATAACGAAATACCGCTACATCACCACGTTCTGGACTGCCGGTATCAATAATTTTGGTATTGACCATAGGCAGTTTGATGCCATAGTCAAATTTATTCACCAGAATAAAATCGCCGGTTTCCAGCGTCGGCACCATCGAATCGGATGGAATATTAAAAGGTTCATATAAAAACGAACGCAGTACCAGCACGATGGCCAGTACCGGCCAAAAGTCATAAGCCCAGGTGATAATGAAATTCTCATGGCCTTTGCCTCGAGTTTGTCTTTGTTTCAAAACAAACTTGTCTAGCAACCACACTGCGACAAAAAACAGGGTCGCAGGCACAAGAATCAAATTAAAATCAAAATCCATGGGCTTATATCCTTATTATTTTAGCGTTCGACTTTTAATACAGCTAAGAACGCTTCTTGCGGGATTTCTACGCTACCCACCTGTTTCATGCGTTTCTTACCTTCTTTCTGTTTAGACAGAAGTTTTTTCTTACGTGACACGTCACCACCATAACATTTCGCCAATACGTTTTTACGCATCGCTTTTACGGTCGAACGTGCAATGATTTGCGCACCAATTGCCGCCTGAATCGCGACATCAAACATTTGACGTGGAATCAGGTCTTTCATTTTTTCAACCAGTGCAATACCACGATGACGTGCATCATTACGGTGACAGATCATCGCCAAGGCATCGACTTTTTCCCCATTGATCAAGACATCTACTTTGACTAAAGATGAGCTTTCAAAACGGACAAAGTTATAGTCCAGTGATGCAAAACCACGTGAACAAGACTTCAATTTATCAAAGAAGTCCATGACCACTTCGGCCATTGGAATTTCGAAAGTAATGGAAACCTGATTCGCCATAAACTTCATGTCTTTTTGCACACCACGGCGCTCAACACATAACGTCATGACGTTACCCAAGTATTCTTGCGGTACCAGAATATGACACTCAGCAATCGGTTCACGTAAATCTTCAACCGTTGAACCATCCGGCATTTTGGATGGACTGTCGATATAAATCGTCTGACCATTCTTCATCACCGCTTCATAAATTACGGTTGGCGCAGAAGAAATCAGGTCAAGATCATACTCGCGTTCCAGACGCTCCTGTACGATTTCCATGTGCAGCATGCCCAAGAAACCACAGCGGAAACCAAAACCGAGCGCATCTGAACTTTCAGGTTCAAAGAACAAAGCCGAGTCATTGATTTGCAGCTTGTGCAATGCTTCACGGAAAGGTTCAAAATCGCTGGCATCAATCGGGAATAGACCAGCATAAACCTGTGGTTTCACCTTTTTAAAGCCCGGCAATGTTGCCACTTCAGGTGTGGTTGCCAAGGTAATCGTATCACCGACTGGCGCACCGAAAATATCTTTGATACCGGCAATGACAAAACCAACTTCACCCGCTTCCAGCATACCGGTTTCAGTATGTTTCGGGTTAAAGATACCTACAGAAGTAATAATATGCGTTTGACCAGTTGATTTGATCAACATCTTGTCGCCTTTACGCACTCGACCCTGCTTGACCCGAACCAGAGAAACTACACCAAGGTAGTTATCAAACCATGAATCCACAATCAGCGCTTGTAATGGCGCTTCGCGATCACCCTCAGGTGCAGGAATTACATTGACCAGTGTTTCAAGCACACCTTCAATACCTAAACCTGTTTTTGCAGAACAGGTCGGCGCTTCTGTGGCTTCAATCCCGATAATGTCTTCAATTTCCTGAATGACACGTTCAGGTTCAGCTTGCGGCAAGTCGATCTTGTTCAGTACCGGAAGTACTTCCAGACCTTGTTCAATTGCGGTATAGCAGTTAGCAACAGACTGTGCTTCTACGCCCTGCGCAGCATCTACAACCAGCAAGGCACCTTCACAGGCAGCAAGGGAGCGTGAGACTTCATACGAGAAGTCGACGTGTCCCGGTGTATCAATAAAGTTCAACTGATACTCTTGACCGTTGGGATGCGTATAGTACAAGGTTACCGAAGTGGCTTTAATGGTAATCCCACGTTCGCGCTCAAGCTCCATTGAGTCAAGGACTTGAGCCTGCATTTCACGATCTTGCAAGCCGCCACAAGTTTGAATAAAGCGATCCGCTAGGGTCGATTTACCGTGGTCAATGTGCGCAATAATCGAGAAGTTACGAATGTTTTTAATATCAACAGATTTTTTAGCTTGCGCCATGGGTTACCTTGAGAAAAAACACGCTATGTAATTTAAAAATATTACATAACAAAAGCCGAATAGAAATTGCGAAGGATTATAGCAGAATGGTGATCTAGAAAAAGAATTATATTTTTTCCTTTATTCCCTAGGTCGCGTACACCTCAGTCAGATGAAATCTGGATCACCATGATTAGAAAATAGCTCCCCAGCTCCACTTCTTCCTCAATATTATCAAAGTGTACTGATCAAACTGGAAAATGTTGCCTCATTAATCCAGATGTAAAGTTGAAAAGTCAAAAGGATTTACATGCTCTGAAAGTGGCTGATAAGCCTGAGTAAAAGTTGGTGACATACGTTTTGGACGCCCCGTGGCCATTTCGATACAAGCCCATTGCGTACTGCCGTTAAACAACAGGGTCTGATCCTGTGGTCGATAAAATGCGTATTGTCTAAAGGAATACAGGGCATTGATATCATTCAGCCAAGTGCGCAGAATAATCTCGTCTCCTTCAAAAGCTGCCTTGCGATATTGCACCTGATGTTCAACTGCGACCATGGCATGTTTCAGCTCTACATATTGCTTGAGTCCCAAGCCCAGTTTTTCAATATGAGCTGATGCGACATCCTGCATCCATTGCACATAGACCACATTGTTCACATGACCCAAACCATCAATATGTTTGGCTTGTACCTTTAAAGAAAGATCAAAAATACCACTCACTTTGCTGTTATCCTTTCCATGATTTTAAGGCTATAGAGTCTACCGAATTTATCGCTGGGGTAAATTGCAAAAAATAAAAAACCGCTTATACAAGCGGTCTTTCACAAAAATCTAGCAATTTTATGAGATACGCATCCCGACCACCGCAAGCTGCCCCTGACGAATCAAAGTCACGCGCGCGATGCTACCCTTTTTCAGTTCAGACACCTCCTGCACAAACTGATTTGAATTCAGTACTGTCTGGTTATTAATTTGAGTGATCACATCATTCGGCATGATTCGTGCCTGTGCTGCAATACCACCCGGACGTACATCCTGAATCACCACACCGCCTTTGATTTCCAGACTCGCCAACTCTGCTGGACTTAAGTCACGAATTGAAACCCCGATCACTGGTCCTTTGTTTGGTTGAGCCTGTGTGCCTGCTTTTGCCGGAGTATCATCTGGTGCCGCACTTAAAGTCGCTGCAATACTACGACGTTTATCATCACGCAAGATTTCAAGTTGTACCTGCTGCTGAGGTGCAGTACGGTTCAGATAGTTCAACAGTTCACTGGTACGTGAAATTGGGGTACCGTTGTATTTCAAGATGACATCACTGGCACGCAGACCTGCACGTGCAGCCGGAGAGTTTGGTGCAACCTGAGTTACCAGAGAACCTTCTGGTTTAGGTAAGTTATAAGATTCGGCCAGGTTACGGTCGATATCCTGTAAACTTACGCCCAGATAAGAGCGGGTCACTTTACCATTCTTCTTCAGTTGATCTGCAACTTCCATTGCCACATCAATCGGAATCGAAAAGGATAAGCCCATATACCCACCGGTTCCACTAAAGATCCGTGAGTTGACACCGACTACTTCACCACGCTGGTTAAACAGAGGGCCACCTGAGTTACCCGGGTTCAATGCTACATCTGTCTGGATGAAAGGTACTGCAGTTTCACCCATCATATTACGCATTTTGGCACTGACAATTCCGGCAGAAGCTGAATAATCAAAACCAAATGGCGAACCAATTGCGAGTACAGGCTCACCAACACGTAAGCGTCCTACATCCCCTGTCCGTAATTCTGGAAAATTCGAGCCATTAACTTTAAGCAAAGCTACGTCAGTTCGTGCATCACTCCCAACAACAGTGGCATCAATTTCCCGACGGTCATTCAGGGTAATGGTGACTTTGGAAGCATCTTCAACCACATGATGATTGGTCAGCAGATAGCCATCCTTGCTGATAAAGAATGCACTGCCATAACCGGTTTTTTCCTGTGGCATACGCTGCTGCGGAATAATCACCTGATTGCCAAAAAAGCGGCGCAGAATTTCCGGCACTTGTTGTTGTAAGAGCTCTTCTTCGCTCATTTTTTTAACGACATTGACACTGACCACTGCAGGACTGACCTGCTCGACCAGATTTGAAAAATCAACCGGCGTTACAGCCTGCAACTGTGCAGCACTCATGGTGAGAGTGGCTGCAAATAATCCTTTTTTTAAGTCTAGAATTTTCATATAAATTATTCACTCAAATTATTGATAAATTTATGTAAATAGGTTTTATCACAAACACTGTAAAGTTTAAGTAATAATATGTTTCAATACTTTATTCTGGGCAATATCTCATTATTAAAGCATTAAGTTAAGGCTTTGATTAATTTTTTTCATCAATAAATGAGCACTTCAACGCTTGCCTTTTGTACAAAAAAGCGCTGTTATTACCAAACTTTTTTAAAATTAGCTGATGGACATGTCTAATTTATCCCTTACCCATCAATTTGACGTCATTATTGTGGGCAGTGGCGGTGCTGGTTTAAGTTTAGCCTTATCGCTCCCAAATCATTTTAATATTGCAGTCTTAGCGAAATCCACCCTGACAGATGCCAGTACCTTTTATGCTCAAGGCGGCGTGGCCGCAGTATTGGATGAAATGGACTCAATTGAACAGCATATTGATGACACGATGATTGCAGGCGCACAGCTATGTGAAATGGATGCGGTTAAACAGACGGTAGAAGGTGGCAAACCTTCAGTTGATTTCCTGCTGAAACACGGCGTGCAATTTACTCTGGATGAACAGGAACAGTTACATCTCACCCGTGAAGGTGGTCATTCACAGCGCCGAATTATTCATGCGGCCGATGCGACTGGTCGTGCCATTTCCACCACCTTGGTACAACGGGCCCAAGAAAAACAGAATATTAAAATCTTTGAAAATTATATTGCGATTGACCTGATCTGTTCACAAAAGCTCGGTTTAGACGGCGATAATCGTGCGCTGGGTTTATATGCCCTGGATGAAACAACTGAAAAAGTGCATACCTTCTTGGCTCCATTTACCGCCCTTGCCTGTGGCGGTGCTATGAAAGCTTATCTTTACACCTCAAATCCCGACATTGCCACGGGTGATGGTATTGCCATGGCTTATCGTGCCGGCTGCCGGGTCGCCAACATGGAATTTAACCAGTTTCACCCGACCTGCCTTTATCATCCACAAGCACGTTCTTTCCTAATTACTGAAGCAATGCGTGGCGAAGGCGCTTATCTGCGCCTGCCTGATGGTGAACGCTTTATGCTGCGTTTTGACGAACGCGCCGAACTCGCACCGCGTGATATTGTGGCACGTGCTATCGACTATGAAATCAAGCGTCTCGGTATACGTCATGTCTGGCTGGACATTACCCATAAAGATGAAAGCTTTGTCAAAGAGCATTTCCCTACCCTGTATGCCCGTCTGCTTGAACTAGGGATCGATATTACCAAAGACATGATTCCAGTCGTTCCGGCAGCCCATTATACTTGCGGTGGTGTTGTGGTCGATGAACATAGCCAGACAGATATTGCCGGACTCTATGCAATTGGGGAAACCTCTTATACTGGCCTGCATGGTGCTAACCGTATGGCCAGTAACTCACTTTTAGAATGTTTTGTCTATGGAATGAGTGCAGCCAAGCACATTCAGGAAAATTTCAAGGCCGATCAGCCAGCTCCTGCAGTTCCAGCTTGGGATGATTCTCAGGTGACCAACCCGGATGAGGATGTGGTGATTCTGCAAAACTGGGATGAACTGCGTCAAACCATGTGGAACTATGTCGGAATCGTACGCACGACCAAACGCCTGGAACGTGCGCTACATCGTATTGAAATGCTGAAAAAAGAAATTACCGAGTATTATCAGGATTACCAGGTCAGCAAAAATCTGATTGAGTTACGTAATCTGGTGCTGGTGTCCGAGATGATTGTACGCTGTGCCATGCACCGCAAAGAATCTCGCGGTCTGCATTTCACCCTGGATTATCCAGAGCTGCTACCAGAACTACGCAAAACAGTCCTCGTCCCACCAAATTTTGAAGTGGAAACACCTTTGGTGAATTGTTAAAAGTAGATGGAGATAACATCCTTGGATGATATCTCCTTTTCTTTTTAGATTTTTATTTGCTCAAAGTCAGCTTAGGCTATTTATAGCCAGTCTTCTAATTTCAAATATTTAACGTTGTGGTGGAATTGAATATGTTCCGGTCACATGCGCCACAGGTTCTTCATGATCTATCGAATAAATCCAGACTTCTCCCACGATCAGTGCCTTGCCGACCTTGATCAGCTTACATTCTCCCCATATATCCGTTCCACCAGAAGGTTTACGTAAAAAATTGATATTCAAGTTAGTGGTCACGGCCAAACCGACCAATCCAATTTCACCCAGAATGGCGACATAAAGAGCAAAATCCGCCAAGGTCATCATGGTTGGGCCAGAAACTGTGCCGCCTGGGCGCAATTCTTCTGATCTCACCTGATAAACCAGAGTGGCTCCACGCGGAGAAACGGCTTCAATCCGGCACTTCTCCAGACTTTGCGGAAATTCTTTTTGTAAAAATTGTTCTATCTCAGTTTTGGTCGTTTTCATATGATTAAAAAATCTTCTATATCAGTCTTAATATAGAAGATTCTTCACAGATAAACCTAGAGAAAAATTAAATAAAAAGTATTTTAATTCCAAGCTTATTTTAAATAACTTAAGGCCTGCTCAAATACCTGCTCAGGCGTTTGAGTTGCATCCAGACGTTTGATCCGTTCAGGATGACGTTGCCACAAGCTTTCATATCCTGCTCTCACTTTCTCAAAGAAAGTGACTTTTTCCTGTTCAAAGCGATCCAGCGCACCACGTTCACGTGCTCGGTTCATCCCCAGTTCAATAGGTGCTTCTAACCAGAACGTGATGTCCGGCATGCGTGCGACAAAGTGGTCATTCAGTAACTGCAACTTGGTTTCGCTCAGACCCCGACCTGCACATTGATAGGCAAAGCTGGCATCGCTAAAACGGTCACATAAGACAATTTTCCCAGCTTCTAATGCGGGCAGAATCACTTGTGCCAGATGCTGGGCACGCGCCGCATACATCAATAACAGCTCGGTATCATGCGCCATGGCTTCTTCATGGTTCACAGCCAGCAACAGCGAGCGAATCTGCTCAGCCATCGGGGTTCCACCGGGTTCACGAGTCAAAATAACATCTTTGCCCTGGGCGATAAAGTCTTCATAGATCGAACGAATGAGCGTGGTTTTACCTACACCTTCTGTGCCTTCAAAGCTAATAAACATACTCATTCCTTATTTTTCGAGCGTAAAATCGTCAGATATTCCTGTACGGCTTTATTGTGGTCATTCAGATTGCTCGTGAACTTATGTCCACCATTACCGGTAGCGACAAAATACAGGTTGTCAGAATTATCCGGATGCATGGCTGCTTCAATGGCTTTCTTGCTTGGCAACGCAATTGGCGTTGGCGGCAAACCTGAAATAGTATAGGTGTTATACGGCGTCGGTGTGCGTAAATCTTTACGGGTAATATTGCCATTATAATTATCGCCCATTCCGTAAATCACTGTTGGATCGGTCTGTAAACGCATGCCAATTTTTAAACGGCGTACAAATACCCCAGAAACCTGTTCCAATTCACGATCTACACTGGTCTCTTTTTCAATAATCGATGCCATAATCAGCGCGTCATATTTATTCTGATATGGCAGATCAGTTGCACGTTTCGCCCACGCCTCATCCAGTGCTTTCATCTGTCGCTGATAAAGATTGGTCAGAATTTTACGGTCAGTTTCACCTTTGGCAAAGAAATAAGTATCCGGTGCAAACAGCCCTTCAGGATGTGAAAACGGAATATTCAGTTCTTTGAGTAATTGCTCAGTAGGCAGATGCAGCACTTCTTTGGTGACCAGATCATTTTTCTTCAGGGCATCAATCAGTTGCTTAAAAGTCGTTCCTTCAATCACCAGAATCCGGCTCATCTGGGCATTGTCTGCATCGGAAATCATCTCCAAGACCTGACGGATGCTCATGCCCTGGCGCACTTCATACACGCCCGCTTTCATGCTGTCATGAATCATGATGCGCTGATACAGCTTGAGAATGATCGGAAAACTCACCTGATTTTCTTTGGCCAGACGATCAATAAAACCGGAATAGGTTTGACCAGATTCAATCGCGAGCAGCTGTTTTTTTCCTTCGACAGGATACTCCTTCCACAAACTGCTTTTCAGGATCAACGCCAAGATCAAAGCAATCCCCATCAGGACCAAGGCAATTCCTTTGAAAGATGAGGAGAATCTCGCTTTATTTTTCTTTTTGGCTTTAGGTTTGGAAGCTGACATATTAAGACATCTGGTTCAATCGAAGACGGTTAAAAATTTCAATACAAGCATCGCCATCCAAGGTTCGCTGCTCAAATTGCGTGACAATTTTCATCGGGCTGAGTGCATTGCAGAAAAACAGGCTTTGAATATGGTTGATTTCATCCATATCGATACAGCGTTGCTGACAGCTAATTCCCTGATCTTGCATACGTTGTAGAATTTCTGCACGCATGACACCGAAGACGCCATTATAACGAAGTTCCGGCGTAATCCATGTATTGTTTATACGAATGAAACAATTACTGCTTACCCCTTCGACAACACCGCCCTGTACATCTGTCACCAGGGCCTCAGGCCAGCCGCTTTGATCTGCTTCCTGTTTCAGCAAAACCTGCTCTAGACGGTTTAAGGTTTTTAGCCCTACCAGACTCGGCATCGTCAGTCCTAATGCCTGCTGTAAAATGCCACTTTGAATCTGCTCAAACTTAAAATCCTGTACGGTTTGAGGATAATAAAATAGCCAGAGATCTGCAGGATGATCCGGCAAGCTATAACCGCGCTGACCAATTCCACGACTCAGCACGATTTTCAATGTGCCATTCAGTTCATGTTCTGATGCACGTAAAATCTGTAAGCTTTCTGCAATCAGATCAAGATTGGCATTCAGGCTTAATTTCTGATTGCTAATGTGCAAACGTGCCAGATGACGATCATATAATTCAATCCGGTTATGCCGAATCCGGGCCGTGGTAAAACAGCCATCACCATAATGAAAGCCACGATCCAGCACATCTATCTGGCTGACCTGTTGGGCATTTTTTAAATACAGCATATTTTGCAGCCTCTAAAATGAAAAATTGAGCAGTCAGATTCAGGCTTCACCTATATATCTTTTTTACTCACATCCAATTCTTTTTTAATTATTTTTTATGCAAAAAATCTCAAGCTATTCTTGCCTCATCTAACAAAAGCTAAAAAACTTGAGGCAAAAAATGAACACGCGTAAATTAAAAATTGGGGTACTGGCAGCGCTACTTTCAGCAAGCGCCTTAAGCGTTTCAGCAAAAGATTTCCTGAACGTGTCTTATGACCCGACTCGCGAATTGTACGACAACTTTAATAAAGAATTCAGTGCTTACTGGAAAAAAACCACTGGCCAGGAAGTCAATTATAAACAGTCGCATGGCGGTTCAGGCAAACAGGCACGTGCGGTGATTGATGGTCTGGATGCAGATGTCGTGACACTGGCACTGGCGGCAGATATTGATGAAATTGCAGAGCGCGGTTTGCTGCCGAAAGACTGGCAGAAGAAATTGCCGCAAAACTCGACGCCTTATACTTCGACGATTGTGTTTTTGGTACGTAAAGGCAATCCAAAAGGAATCAAAGACTGGGGAGATCTGGTTAAACCGGGCGTAGACATTATTACCCCGAACCCAAAAACTTCAGGTGGTGCACGCTGGAATTATCTGGCTGCCTGGGCGTGGGCCAAACACCAGAAAGGTGGCAATGATGCCAAAGCACAAGACTTTGTCCGTCAAATCTACAAACAAACCAAAGTACTGGATTCGGGTGCACGTGGTGCTACCACGACTTTCGCTGAACGCGGGATTGGGGATGTATTACTGGCTTGGGAAAATGAAGCACATTTGGCCGTCCGCGAACAGCCGGGAAAATTTGAAATCATTACTCCTTCTCTGTCTATTCTGGCTGAACCACCCGTGGCAATCTTAGAAAAAAATGCCAAGAAAGATGGTAATGAACATCTGGCCAAAGCCTATTTAAATTACCTCTATTCACCTGCTGGACAGACTGTGGCGGCGAAAAACTTTTACCGTCCACGTAATGCGAATGTATTAAAGCAATACAGTACCGTATTCAAGTCCTTAAAACTGGTCACCATTGATAAAGAATTTGGTGGCTGGACCAAGGTTCAGAAACAGCATTTTGACAATGGCGGTGTGTTTGATCAGATTGTCAAAGCCAATCACGCAAAATAATACTTTAAATGCAGTTCATTATGGCCTTGATTCATAAGGCCATTCTTATTTCAAACACTTAAGAGCTTATTTATCTCTTTTTTTCATATAAAATTCATTTTTAATTATTTTTTATGCATAAAGAATAAGTTTATTCTGCGCTTATGTTACAGAACATATCAGAGATTCAGTCCAGATGAGCATTTCAAACACATTAAAACTTGGGGTTTTAGCAGCTGTTATCTCGGCAACCTCTTTCGGTGCAACAGCACGTGATTTTCTCAATGTATCCTACGATCCGACCCGTGAACTGTATGAAGATGTAAATAAGAATTTTGGCAAATACTGGGAAAGCCGTACCGGACAAAAAATCAATTTCAAGCAATCACATGGCGGTTCAGGCAAACAGGCACGTTCAGTGATTGATGGTCTGGATGCGGATGTGGTCACGCTGGCACTGGCAGCCGATATTGATGTGCTGGCAGAAAAAGCAAAACTATTACCTGCGGACTGGCAGAAGAAATTGCCGCAAAACTCGACGCCTTATACTTCAACCATCGTTTTTCTGGTACGTAAAGGCAATCCTAAAGCAATTAAAGATTGGGGTGATCTGGTCAAACCGGGTGTAGCAATCATTACCCCAAATCCAAAAACCTCAGGTGGGGCTCGCTGGAATTATCTGGCGGCTTGGGCTTGGGCCAAACATCAGGCGGGCGGTAATGATAAGACTGCGCAAGAATTTGTCCGTAAAATTTATAAAAATACCAAAGTGCTGGATTCTGGGGCACGTGGCTCAACCACGACTTTTGCTGAACGCGGCATCGGGGATGTTTTACTCGCTTGGGAAAACGAAGCACATTTGGCCCTTCGCGAACAGCCGGGAAAATTTGAAATTATTACTCCTTCTCTGTCTATTCTCGCTGAGCCACCGGTGGCGATTGTAGAAAAAAATGCCAAGAAAAAAGGCAACCAGCACTTGGCTCAAGGCTATTTGAACTTCCTGTATTCACCATTGGGTCAAGACCTGGCAGGCAAACATTATTATCGTCCACGTAGTGAAGCCGCTTTAAAAAAATATAAGCATGTGTTCAAACCACTAAAACTGGTGACGATTGATCAGGAATTTGGCGGCTGGAACAAGGTACAAAAAGCCCACTTTGAAAATGGTGGTGTATTTGACCAGATCGTTAAAGCCAACAGCGCGAAATAATTTTCCAAGCTGATTGATATAGGAGCATCGACATGATTCATACGCTTATCGTTCCTGGTGTAGGTGGCAGTGAATACAACCACTGGCAAACCTGCTTACAGCACCGGCTGATGCGATGCTCCCGTGTGCAGCAAAAGGACTGGAATCATCCGGTACTGGATATCTGGGTAGCAGAATTTGTCAAAACTCTGCAAGCCATTCCAGCAGAGGTTCAGATTGTCGCACACAGCTTTGGCTGTCTGACCAGTATTGCGGCCCTTGCCCAACATCCCGAACTCAATGCAAAAGTAAAAAATCTGCTATTGGTGGCACCAGCTAATCCGGCACGATTTGGGGAAAATGGTTTTTCGCGCGACAGTCAGACTGATTACAGCACCTATTTTCAACAGCTCAAGCTTCAGGTGCCCACCACGTTATTGATCAGTGAAAATGATCCCTGGTTAAGTTTTGAAGATGCCCACATACTGGCCCAAACCTGGAAAATCAAACCAATTAATCTGGGTGCAGTCGGTCATGTCAATGTCGCTTCTGGTTTTGGCCCTTTTCCTGAAATTGAACACTATTTGATTTCAGAAAACACTATGCCCCATATCAGCAAAGTTGATGAGAGCAAGTGTTATTTTAAATTTGCATTTTAGTCGCTGCAAATTATGCTTGTGCCCAAATTTTTTTTTATTTTAGCTGATTGACTTCAATCAGCTTTCTCTCTTCTGAGGAGTAATCATGTCGCAGCGATCCCGAGTGCTGCCAGGATTTGGTCTTTCTCTAGGCTTTACCCTAGCGTATTTGTCATTAATCGTTTTAATCCCGCTGTCAGCTGTTTTTATTAAATCACTGGGCATTGGCTGGGATGGCTTATGGGAAATCCTGAGCTCTGAACGTATCTTGAAATCATTGCAGTTAAGTTTCACCGCGGCCATTGTCGCTGCACTGGTCAATGTAGTGTTTGGCCTGTTACTGGCGTGGTGTCTGGTACGTTACAGCTTTCCGGGCAAACGTATTGTCGATGCCCTGGTAGATTTGCCTTTTGCCTTACCCACTGCGGTTGCGGGTATTGCCCTGACCTCTTTATATGCACCGACCGGCTGGATTGGTCAATATTTAGAACCGATTGGCATTCAAGTCGCTTATACCCCGATTGGTATTACACTGGCATTGATCTTTATTGGTCTGCCTTTTGTAGTGCGTACGGTTCAGCCAGTCCTTAGCGATCTGGAAACCGAACTGGAAGAAGCTGCATCTGCATTGGGTGCCAACCGTTTTCAGATTGTGACCAAAGTGATTTTCCCAATTCTGCTGCCTGCGCTGATCACTGGCTTCGCTTTAGCCTTTGCTCGTGGTGTCGGTGAATATGGTTCAGTGATCTTTATTGCTGGTAACCAGCCTTTTGAAACGGAAATTGCACCCTTAATGATTATTTCTCGCCTAGAAGAATATGACTATGCCGGTGCAACCACGATTGCTGTCGTCATGCTACTGATTTCCTTCGTGATGCTATTCCTGATTAACTTATTACAGGCATGGGCTAGCCGTCGTACCGGGAGAACTGCGCGATGAGTTTAAATACCAACAGCAATGCGCTGGCTGAAAAGTTGCAATCCCGTGATGCAACCCGTGAGCCAACTTGGGTACGCTATACACTGCTCACTATTGCCTTAATCTTCTTTTTAAGCTGCTTGATTCTGCCCTTGATTCTGGTTTTTGTTGAAGCGTTTAAACAAGGGGTTGGCGTTTATACACAGGCACTGGTGCATCCAGATACCTTGTCGGCAGTGAAACTTACCTTGCTGACAGCTGCAATCGCGGTACCGCTCAACGTCGTATTTGGTGTTGCGGCAGCCTGGTCTGTGGCGAAGTTTAACTTTCCAGGTAAATCATTCCTGACGACCATTATTGATCTCCCCTTCTCGGTTTCACCTGTGATCGCGGGTATGATGCTGGTGCTGATTTTCGGTACCCAAGGCTGGATGGGTTCTTGGCTGATGGATCACGATATCAAGATCCTTTATGCAGTGCCTGCGATTGTCCTAGCGACTATCTTTATTACGGTACCTTTTGTTGCGCGTGAGCTAATTCCGTTAATGGAAGCACAAGGAACCGAAGAAGAAGAAGCTGCGATTGTACTCGGTGCATCTGGCTGGCAGACTTTCTGGAAAGTGACCCTGCCCAATATCAAATGGGGTCTGATCTATGGCGTGATTCTGTGTAATGCGCGGGCCATGGGTGAATTTGGTGCGGTGTCGGTGGTTTCCGGCCATATCCGTGGTGAAACCAATACCTTGCCGCTACACGTCGAAATTCTTTATAACGAATATACCTTTAGTGCTGCGTTTGCCGTGTCTTCGCTTCTGGCTCTCCTCGCAATTGTGACCCTGATTTTAAAAACATGGGTGGAACTGCGCCAGGAAAAACAAGACAAACGTAATGAAGATTCAACAGTTTCTTAAGGAATGCCCACATGAGTATTCAAGTACAAAATATTGAAAAACACTTTGGTGCATTCCACGCACTAAAAAACATTTCGCTGGATTTCCCAGATGGTCAACTGGTCGCACTTCTTGGCCCATCCGGCTGTGGTAAAACCACTTTGCTACGGATTATTGCCGGTCTGGAATCTGCGGATGGCGGTCAGGTGATTTTAGAAGGTCAGGATGCCACCAATGTACATGTGCGTGAGCGTGAAGTTGGCTTTGTATTCCAGCACTATGCCCTATTCCGCCATATGACGGTATTTGACAATATTGCCTTTGGTTTGCGTGTTCGTCCGCGTAAAACCCGTCCATCGGAAGCAGAAATCAAGAAACGTGTGACTCGTTTGCTCGACTTGGTTCAGCTTGGTTTCCTGGCTGACCGATATCCAGCTCAACTTTCTGGTGGTCAGCGCCAGCGTATTGCCTTGGCACGTGCTTTGGCAGTTGAACCGCGCGTATTGTTACTGGATGAACCTTTCGGTGCACTGGATGCCAAAGTCCGTAAGGAGCTGCGTCGCTGGTTACGCACCCTGCATGACGAATTGCATATTACTTCTATTTTCGTAACACACGATCAGGAAGAAGCGCTTGAAGTTGCAGATCAAATCGTGGTGATGAACAAGGGCAATGTTGAACAAATTGGTTCACCACGTGAAGTCTATGAAACACCGAAAACCCCATTTGTATTCGACTTCTTAGGTCAGGCGAATCGTTTTGAAGGTCAAAACAATGCAGGCATCATCCAGCTCGGTGAAGACCGTATTCAATTCGAGGGTGCAAAAAATGCCGCTCAAGGTGAAGTGATTTTATTCGCACGTCCAGATGAACTACGCATCCATGCACAGCCACACGACAATGCCATTCAGGCGACCTTCATTCGTGAATTATGGATCGCGGGTAAAGTAGTTGCTGAGCTAAATGACCGTCAAGGCAATCTGATTGAAATTTTACTGACGCCTGATGAAGCGAGAGCGCATCAATTCCGCCCAAATCAAACTGTTTGGTTAAGTGCGGTGAATTTGCATTTATTTGAAAACCAGGTCGCTTAAGATCAAAAGATGGGGCTTTAAAATGCCCCATCCTCTTCTAGGGTAAGAGAATTATGAATTTCCAACAATTAAGAATTATACGAGAAACGGTTAGACAAAACTTTAATTTAACTGAAGCTTCCGCTGCGCTTTATACTTCACAGTCTGGGGTAAGTAAGCACATTAAAGATCTGGAAGATGAACTGGGAGTACAGCTATTTATCCGTAAAGGTAAACGCCTACTGGGCTTAACCGAACCAGGTCAGGCACTTTTAGGCATTGTGGAACGCATGCTGGTCGATGCCGACAATATCAAACGTCTGGCCGATGATTTCAATAAAGTCGATGAAGGCACATTGACGATTGCCACGACGCATACCCAGGCGCGTTATGTGTTGCCACCAATTGTCAGCCAATTCAAAAAAGAATTCCCTAAAGTTCATTTGATTCTGCAACAGGCCAGCCCGGTTGAAATCACGGAAATGCTGCTGCAAGGACAAGCCGATATCGGTATTGCGACCGAAGCACTCACCACTGAAGATAATCTGGCCAGCGTGCCTTACTATAACTGGCAACACAGTATTATTACCCCGCAGAATCATCCACTGGCAAGTAAGGAACACGTGCTCATCGAAGATCTGGCGCACTACCCGATTATTACCTATCACGGTGGTCTTACCGGTCGCTCCAAGATTGATACCGCCTTTGAAGAAGCTGGTTTTGATGTGGATATTGTGATGTCCGCACTTGATGCCGATGTCATCAAGACCTATGTAGAAATGAATATGGGTGTCGGCATTGTCAACGATGTGGCCTATGACCCGGAGCGTGATTACCGCTTAAAGCAGATTAAAACCGATATTTTCGGCATAAATACCACTTGGATTGCAGTGCGTAAAGGTCATTTACTGCGAGGTTATGGCTACGAGTTTATTTCACTCTGTTCCCCAGACGCAGATATTAAGGCACTGAAAAAAGTGGCTTATCCAGACGAATAAAGTGCACTATTTTAAGTTTTTAATCAAAGAGGCTACATGGCCTCTTTTTTATTTTTTGAGTGGATAAAGAATATAAATATCAAGCATAATCACGTGCATAATAAATTGAATTATACCAAGATGATCAATAATAAATTTGCTCTTTTCTCCATGGGCTTGTTTTTCTCCGGGTCAGGTTATGCAGCAGCGTTTGAACAATCTAACCAAAGCATCCAATCGTTTTTTGAAAAAAATCATTATGCTGAAGTTTCATTGGCCTGGGTTCGCCCTGATATCAGTGGTCAGGTACAACATACCGAAGAGCTGCAACAATTAGGCATCACCGATTTTTCTACAGGAAATCTTACCCATAACCAATGGGTTTCCAATGCCGCATTAAAATTCCAGTTGAATCCTCAAGTGTCGTGGGGACTGATTTACGATCAGCCTTATTCTATAGATATCGCTTATCATTATGATCCTGTTTTTGCAGGTGCAGCGCTTCCAATTGAGGCTGCTACTATTCAGTTTGAGAGCCATAATTTGACCTCATTAATTGGCTTTCAACCAAACGATAACTGGAATTTTTATACAGGGCTAAGTTATCAAAGCTTAGAGGGAAATTTATATTTATCCGGGCAGACATTTTATATATTCAATGGTTATCGAGCCACATTTGAACGAGATCCCGCTTGGGGCTGGCTTGCAGGAATCAGTTATCAGATTCCTGAATATTTTTTTAGAACCGCACTGACCTATCGTTCTGCAATTACTCATCACAATAAAACCACTGAATCCATTATTGTAGGTACAAATCCAGCACCTTATACAGAAATTCAAACTCCACAGTCTGTGAACTTGGATTTTCAGACAGCTTTAACTGATCAAAATGCGCTCTATGGCACGCTGCGTTGGTCAAACTGGCAAAATTTCGTGATCCAGCCGCCTAAATTTGGCGCTGTAATTGACTATGCGGCCTTACAGTTCCCTGAAGTAAAATCTTTTAGAATGATTGATTATCGTAAGGATCAATGGTCTGGAAAAATCGGACTTGCTCATCAATGGCCAACTTTTGGCATAAATTCGATCGAACTTTTATGGGATTCTGGTACAGGAAATCCGGCTTCAACCCTGAATCCGAGTGATGGCTATTGGGGCATTGGACTAGGTCATCTTTATAAAATTCAAGAAACCTGGGATATTGCTACAGGACTATATTATTTAAAGTTTCAACAACCTGAAATTTCCTCATCCGAATCTATTACGCCACAGATTGCAGGCTTATCCGCAGTTTCTGATAACAGTGTCTGGATCCTAGGCTTGAAACTGGGTTATCACTTTTAAAATTGTTCTAAAAATATAAAAAACGGGCCGAAGCCCGTTTTTTATAAGACTAAAACTTAGAAGCGGAAGCTTACACCCAGTTTCGCTACTGGTAGCCACTTATATTCGTTGTCATTACGAATATCGTCTTCTTCCAGCTGAACTTGTTGGTTAAAGTCAGCAATGACTCCAGGATTTGTAGGAGTAGCAACTCCACTTGAAGTTAAGTTAACTGTTGGATTTCCATTGTAGTAAGCACCAATTTCACCAAACACACCCCAACGATTAGTAATTGCTGGAGAGAAACCAATACCTAGGTATGGTGCAATATTATTTTTATAAGATAGGTCACCACTAATACGTGCATCTCCATTTGCTCGGAATTCAACATCATTTACGGAGAAGGTTTCACCAGAACGAACTCGACGATCGATATCATATTGATTATCTACATAAGCTACACCAGCTGCCATATAGAACCAGTTTGCCCAAGGACGAATTTCAGCATTCAAGTAAGTCAGGTTATTGTCCATATCCAAGTCATAATCAGAACCATTGATTGATAAATCATCAGACCAGGAAATGTCTCCACCGTTATAACCTAGAGTGACACCTACATATGGGTTAGCACTCCAGGAAATTGCACCACCATAACCGGTAGTACCGACTTCAGCACGAACAGAAGCTGGTTTAAAGAAAGAGAATTCAGCAACGCCTTCATCTGTTACGATTGTTTCATCAGCAGCCATGACAGATCCAGCTGTGGCAGCTAGAACGGATACTGCTAAAAGTTGATATAAAGCTTTCATTATTTCTCTCCTCAAAAGAACTTATTTTGATCATTAGTTATTCGTGATAGGCTCAATATAAAGGACTTAAAAAATATTTTTTATTCGCATTTTGCTCATCTTTTGTTATTTTTTGATACAAATTAATTTTTCTTGTTGAGAACCAAGTGTTTTCTAACACTTCTCCTACATTTCAACATAATGAAAAAGTATACTTATCACTTTAATAATTTCACGCTTTCTACACTTTTGGTTATTTTTCATCTATTTTTAGTGCTTTCAACTATTTTTCCTGCAATATAGTGTAAAATCTAGAAAATTTTTTTCTGGAAGGAAGATCATGTCGCAGCTTTCAACAATCATTGAACAAGCGTTTGAAGACCGTGCGAATTTTACAGCTGCAGATTGCTCTGCTGAAATTCGTCAAGCAGTAGAGGAAGTAATTGCTGGTCTAGACAATGGTACTTTACGTGTTGCTGAAAAAATCGATGGTGAATGGGTTGTTCATCAATGGATTAAAAAAGCGGTATTGTTATCATTTAAATTAAACGACAACAAACCAATGGAAGCTTGTGATCTTCGTTTCTATGACAAAGTAGAGACTAAATTCTCAGGTTGGACTGAAGAACAATTCAAGGCTGCTGGCGTACGTGTTGTACCGCCTGCTGTTGCACGTAAAGGTTCTTTCCAGGCTAAAGGCGTGATCTTGATGCCTTCTTATGTCAACATTGGTGCTTATGTAGATGAAGGCACGATGGTTGATACCTGGGCAACTGTAGGTTCATGTGCACAAATCGGTAAAAATGTTCACTTGTCAGGTGGTGTAGGTATTGGTGGTGTGCTTGAACCGCTTCAAGCGAATCCAACCATTATTGAAGATAACTGCTTTATCGGTGCACGTTCTGAAATCGTTGAAGGCGTAATCGTTGAAGAAGGTTCTGTGATTTCAATGGGCGTATTCATTGGTCAATCAACCAAGATTTATGACCGTGCCACTGGCGAAATCCATTATGGTCGCGTACCAGCAGGTTCTGTCGTTGTTGCAGGTAGCCTTCCATCTAAATGTGGTACTTACAGCTTATATGCTGCCATTATCGTAAAAAAAGTTGATGCACAAACTCGTTCTAAAACAAGTCTGAACGATCTATTACGCGAAGACTAAGATGTCTTAACTTAGAGGACACATTCGTGTTCCTTGGAGCTTCAATCGCTCCTCGTCTCTACGATTAGTAATAATCGTAGGGATTTTTATTTTTATACCCGGTTATTTATTTTTCATTGGTTAGTTTTGTTATGAATACGCTTCGATCTTCCGCAATTCCTGTCTCTGATCCGTCTGCGGGTTTACGCATTACGGAGATTTTCTATTCATTGCAAGGTGAAGCCAATGCCGCAGGACTGCCAACAGTATTTATCCGTTTAACCGGTTGCCCATTGCGTTGTAGCTATTGTGATACCACCTATTCCTTTGAAGGTGGTGAGCGTCAGTCTCTAGACGATATTATCCAGACTACGCTTGATTTTAAAACGCCTTACGTCTGTGTGACCGGTGGTGAACCTCTGGCACAGCCCAATGCCCTGCCCCTGATGCAGCGACTGGCAGATTTAGGATGTCAGGTTTCACTTGAAACCAGTGGGGCTCTAGATGTGTCCAAAGTGGATTCACGTGTTTCCAAAGTCCTCGATTTAAAAACACCAACTTCAGGTGAAGTTGCACGGAATTTGCTTTCTAATCTCGATCATTTAACTGCACATGATCAAATCAAGTTTGTGATATGCAATCGTGAAGATTATGAATGGTCAAAGCAGCAGTTAGAACTGTACCAACTTCAAGACAAAGTGAGTACAGTTTGGTTTTCGCCTGCATTTGCGGTCGAAAAAGGTGCAGTTCAGTTACCACCACTGGCACGTGATTTGGCTCAGTGGATTTTAGAAGACCATCTCCCTGTTCGTTTCCAGTTACAGCTACACAAGTTGTTATGGAATGATGAAACTGGTCGTTAATTTTTTGTAAAGTATTTTTTTGGAGAATCAGCTTATGCGCCCTCGTGCCATTGTCCTGTTATCTGGCGGATTAGACTCAACAACATGTCTGGCTTGGGCACAGGCACGCTATGAATGTATCGCACTCAGTTTTCGATATGGTCAGCGTTCAACGACCGAGCTGGATGCAGCAAAAGCTTTAACGCAACGTGCGGGTGTGGAACATAGAGTGATCAATATTGATCTGGGTAATCTGGGTGGCTCAGCCCTTACCGATCATAGTATTGAGGTGCCCGACCATGAACAGGCTGGCATTCCGATTACCTATGTTCCGGCACGTAATACTATCTTCTTGTCTTACGCCTTAGCAGCAGCTGAAGTGTTCGAAGCTGAAGCGATTGTGATCGGAATTAATGCGGTTGATTACTCCGGTTATCCGGATTGCCGTCCGGAATTTATTGACGCATTTGCCAACATGGCACGCCTTGCGACCAAGGTTGGCGTAGAGGGTCAGGCGCTCAAATTTGAAACACCTTTGTTACATTTATCCAAAGCAAATATCATTCGCTTAGGTATTGAACATGGCGTAGACTACAGTCAAACGGTGTCATGCTATCAAGCAGATGACCAAGGACGTGCCTGTGGCAAATGCGACAGTTGTCGTTTACGTAAACAGGGTTTTGCGGACGCAGGTGTTGAAGACCCGACACGTTATATACCGTAATAACAAGGTAGAGTTTATGAAGAATTTAAAATCAAGCATCGTGCTTTCAGCAATTGTTTCAGCTGCTGCTATGTTCGCAACTACAGCTCAAGCGGCTGATGACAAATTACAACAAGCTTATAAAAGCACCAATGTAAAATCTGCATTGATCAATGTTTGTAAAAATGAAACTGGCAAAAGCAAAAAATTGACATCTGCTGAAGTCAGCAAATATTGTGGTTGTGCTATTGAAGCAGATGGCAAATTAACCAATGCACAAAAATGGGAAATTCAAAGCACTATTAACCAGAAGAAAAGCCCAGGCACTTTAGCTTTTGTACAGAAGCAGAATAAAGATCTTCAAGCATGCTTTGGTCCACAGTTAACAGGCAAACTGAAAACTTTGACTGAAGAAGCAATGAAATCAGCTCAAGCGGCACCAAAGAAATAAGATCTGATTATTCTTTGATAAAATAAGCCACTATAATGTGGCTTATTTTTTTGAAAAAATTTAAAGAAAACAGGAGTTTTTATGTCTGAAATTAGTTTGCTTGACCAGAATTTTCCTGCGACGACAGGCGAAATCAATTTAACCCAGTTAAATACAGAATGGCTGGTGATTTATTTTTATCCTAAAGATTCTACGCCGGGCTGCACCACTCAGGCAGTTGGCTTTTCCTGTTTAAAAGATCAGTTCGATGCTTTGAACACCACAATTCTTGGCGTATCCCGTGATTCGGTAAAAGCCCATCAGAACTTTACTGAAAAGCAGAATTTGAGTATCAATCTGATCAGCGATAAAGAAGAAATTTTGTGTCATCATTTTGATGTGATTAAAGAAAAGAACATGTATGGCAAACAAGTGATGGGCATTGAGCGTTCAACTTTTATTTTCCATAAAGGCCAACTGGTCAAAGAATACCGTAAGGTCAAAGCAGCAGGTCATGCAGAACAAGTTTTGGAAGATTTAAAAGCTTTGCAAGCTGCTTAATTGTATGCTTGTGTATGAATAGAAGCTCGAAACATTCGGGCTTTTTTTTACGATAACATTTGTATAATCAAGTATTTTATATTTCCCCTAGTTCATTTCACACTGTCCTGATAGATGAAGATTCACTTTATCTCCTACCCCGGCAATTCCTTTTTTCATACCAAAATCCCTACGGTTAATCACGGCAGATGCCTGAACATCAAGCAGCTTGGCATTCGACATACTGGGTTTAAAGGTTGTTTCGAAAATCACTGGCTTGGTCACACCACGCAGGGTTAAATGACCTAAAACATTGTATTTGCCATTGCCTAGATCTTTAAACTGGATACTTTTAAAAATTACAGTCTTATATTTTTCTACATAAAACAGGTCTTCGCCCAAAATCATATGTTTAAATAGCGGCTTACTAAAGCTTAAACTTTCTACATCCATGACCAAATGGGTTGAGGCATTTTGCGGTGCTTTAGCATCAAACTGCATCGTAGATTGAACCTGATTGAACTTGGCTTTAACTACAGTAAGACCCATCGACTTAATCTCAAAACCGACATCACTTTTGGGAGTTAAGGTCCATGATCTTGCAAAAGACTGACTAGTCAAAGCTAAACAGATCGCTAGGCTAAGGAGCCCAGTTTTTATTATTGTTTTCAATTTTAAATCCACCTTGTTTAATTTCTTATTGATCGGATTTAAGTACACGGCTTAATCTGAAACTAAATTTTCTTGTTTTTTGAACGAACAGGTTTTCGTTCTTTTTATACCAGTTTATTGAAGTTTTTGTAAAATCATTCATGACTAACGGACAAAATACTTGCTTTGATTTTTCTCTAATAAGTGGCCCTGCTAGCCTAGCAGGAGACTGTTTTCATCTTATAAAATTCTGATTTTATAAATTTTTATATAAGACAGATCGTTGATTTTAAGCTCAATTTATATTGGAAATATCCATGTGCTCGTAGTAATGAAAAGAGTTGTTTTCTGCGCTGCCTATTCTTGATCACTATCTAAAATGACACGTTTAGACAACTCTTAACCGATCTATCCACTTCCGTAGCCTAAATCAAATACTGAGTATTAATGACACCGCGACGCCCCACATGGTACATGCAATAATAGCATCCAGTATTTTCCATGCTTTTGGATGTTGAAACCAAGGCGTCAGTATTTTTGCTCCATATCCCAAACTAAAGAAAAAAAACCAGGAAGCACAGACAGCACCTAAAGCAAACCACCATTTTCCTAAGGCGTATTGGGTTGAAATTGATCCAATCAATATGACTGTGTCTAAGTAAACATGCGGATTCAGCCAGGTAAAAGCCAGGCAGATCATCAGTACTTGTAGAAAATGCTCTGTGAGCTGACCACTTGGTGCCAAGACCTCGGTTGATTTAAATGCGCTGATCGCATGGCGTAAACCATAATAAAATAGGAATCCTGCGCCAATATATTTAGAAAATATAACAATATCCGGATAATGTTCAATGACGCGCGCAAAGCCCAGTACGCCAAGCAGAATTAAAATGGAATCAGATAAGGCACAAATCACACAGACCCAAAACACATGCTGCTGTTTTAAACCTTGTTTTAATACAAAAGCATTCTGTGCACCGATACTGACAATCAGGCTCATTCCCACAGCAAAACCACTCATCATATAACTGAACATCACATTCCCCCTTTTTCGAATAAATGAATTATTGAACAAAATGAGTGCGATTAATTAAAACTAAGTTAATATCAATTTAACTAAATTATTTTTAGATAATAGAAATGCTGAATGCGAAACAATGTGATGCTTTTTATGCAGTTGCAAAAACGGGAAGTTTCGATCTGGCTGCCGAGCAGCTAAATATTACTGCTTCGGCAGTGACCCTTCGTGTTCAAAGTCTGGAAAAAAAATTGGGACAATTGCTTCTGGTCAGAGATCGGCCTTGCCGCGTGACCCAATCCGGGCAAACTTTATTGCATTATTTACAGCATCAACGTTTGCTAGAACAGAATTTGATGCAAGATTTGGGTGGACAGCTGCAACATGAAGGTTTCTATTGTCTGAATATTGCCACCAATGCTGATTCACTCGCGACCTGGCTATTACCCACCTTACAAGCCCAGCTGATCCAGCATAAAATTGTGCTGCATTTTCAGGTAGATGATCAATCTCAAACTCATCATCTGTTAGAAGCAGGTCTCGTCAATGCCTGTTTGAGTACTGAAGCCAAGGCAATGAAAGGTTGCCGGGCCGAATTGATCGGACAGATGCAGTATCGTCTGGTTGCCACCCCTAAGTTTTCCCGAAACTGGTTTCATCAAGGCGTACATCGGGATGCGCTACGCCTTGCCCCTGCCATTATTTTTAATGAAAAAGACCAACTCCATACCCAATTTATTCAGCACGAATTTGGCCTGAACCTTGCTCAATATCCTCACTTTTTTATTCCATCGACCCACGCATTTTTTGATGCGATTGTCATGGGTCTAGGCTATGGCTGGCTGCCGGACTATCAAACCAGGGATTTGCTGGAGTCAGGTCGACTGCTTGAACTTTCAAGTGAGATGCGAATTGAAGTACCCTTGTATTGGCATCACTGGAAAGAACAGTCTCCTGCTCTAGAAATCCTTGGGGAATGTTTGAAACAGCATGCTCAAACGACCATGAATCACCCCATAACAACCTGATACTTTTAAAGCAGATTGGTTTTATCATTCTGGGCAAATTTTTCACTGAGTTGCTGATAGGTCGTGGTTTTTTGGAAATTCTCTAGAAAATCAATCGTGCCTTGTGGAAATTTATCTCGTTGAATTTCGCCACGATAATAAGCTTCACGCATCGGCGTAGCGGATAAGGCATCTTCCAGGCTGTCAAGTTCGACCATTTCCCATTCTGGGAAAAACTTTAAATAATAAGAAGAATCATCTTTAAAATGCCCAATTAGTCCGATTTTGGCATCCGGTTCAATAACCTGATTCACCAGCGATTTCACCAGTTTTTGCCATTTTTCATCATTATAAACATCTATGACTTCTACAAATTTGATCCGAGCTCGATCTTCAGGACTGAAATTTGACAGGATCATGGCTTCACGCTCCGAAGCCAAAAATGGATTCTTGATATTGCGTTCATTTTGTGCAGAACCAAGCGCTAAAATCACATTCTGACTGTGCTGCAGGGCAATGTTAATCGTTTGCATGTGTGCCAGATGAAAAGGCTGAAAGCGGCCAATGAAAACCAGATAATCAAATGTATAGTTCATAAGGGATCAGTTTTTTATGACTCATGAGTTGTGCTGTCCCAATAAATATGCGACATAATCATTCCCATAAAATCAAATTAAGTTTTAAAGCAAGGATAGTACGATGACACTGAGCTGTATTCAACAACCTCATGAGCATTTGAATGCGAATTTAGAACATGGTGTACTCACTTTAGCCATCAATCGCCCGGAAGCGAAAAATGCGTTATATAGCGAGCTTTATTTATGGATTGCGAAAGCCTTAGATGAAGCAGATCAGGCGCCTGAAGTTCGTGTAGTTGTATTGCGTGGTCAGGATGCAGACTTTAGTGCGGGCAATGATATGCAGGATTTTATGAAATCTGCTGCGAAGAAAGGTCAAGCACCCGCTGCTGAAGGCCCACCGTTTGTTTTACTGAAATCTGCCGCAAAATTTTCCAAGCCTTTGATTGCTGCGGTGCGTGGTGTTGCGATCGGCATTGGCGTGACGATCTTACTGCATTGTGATCTGGTCTATAGTGACAATACTGCCCTGTTCCAGATTCCATTCGTCAGTCTGGGTTTATCGCCTGAAGGCGCTTCAAGTAAGCTGTTGATTCAGCAAGCGGGTTATCATAAAGCAGCTGAATTATTGCTGACTGCGCAAAAATTCAATAGCGAAAAAGCACTCGATGCAGGTCTGGTGAATAGCATTGAAGAAGATGTTTACACTAAAGCAGCAGCACAAGCTGCCCAGCTCTCTGCCCTGCCATTGGCATCACTGGTGCAATCCAAAGCCTTGATGAAACACAATGTGAATGAAATTGTAGAATGGATTGACCATGAAGCAGAAATTTTCATGCAGCGTGTCGGCTCGCCAGAAATGCTGGAAGCGGTTCAAGCCTTTATGCAAAAACGGAAACCTGATTTCACACAATTCAACTAATTTTCAAACTTATGAGTTCAATGAGGTGGTTTAGACTGCCTCAATCTTTTATTTTTCCAAGAATCTGAAGTATGCCAAATCAAGACTCCCAAACCTCTTCCCAAACAACAGATAGTTCAAATCCAGAAAAGAAACGTTATTACGAACCTGCACCTCAAGATATAGATGTCGATAATTTTCGTAAGGTGATTGAAAGCCGACGTTCGGTGCGTAAATTTACCAAAAAGCCAATTCCCGTTGAAGTTCTGGATGCCTGTCTGGATTTGTCGTTGTTGGCACCGAATTCGTCGAACTTACAGCCTTGGACTTTTTATGTGGTACAAAATCCGGGCAAGAAAAAGCGTTTGGTAAAAGCCTGTATGAGTCAACTGGCAGCCAAAACAGCTTCTGAGCTAATTGTCTGTATCGCACGTACCGACCGTATCGATGAAATGGCGAAACGTAATGTGAATGAATTTCCATTTCCTGAAGCACCGCCTGCAATTAAGAAATACTATAAATATATTCCTTACAACTATAAGACTGGTTATCTGAATGCTTTTGGTAACTTTAAGAAAGTGGCTTTCAAAGTTGCCCGTACATTGGATAAACAAATGCCAGTGTCTGCTTTCAGCCCGGCTGATGCGAAACTGTGGGCGACCAAAACAACGGCACTTGCTTGTGAAAATCTGGTCTTAGCTTTACGTGCTTATGGTTTTGATAGCTGTATGATGGAAGGTTTTGATGAGCCGATGGTTCGTGAAATTCTGAAATTAAATGATGAACAGTATCCGGTCATGGTAATTGGTGCAGGTGAACGTGCCGAAGATGGAGTATTCTTCCCTCAGTACCGTTTTGATCGTGAGCTGTTTATTCAGAAGATTTAAGCTTCTCATCTTAGAAATTAAATAGCTTAAATCTGGTAGATATCTTGTGACATGGATGTCACATCATTCACTTTTTATTCGCTAAAAACTATATAAGATAAATCTTAAGGGAAATTTCATATTTTTTATTAACGCCCTTTCATAAGTTGTTTTTTACTAAGTTACAAATTTTAGATGCCAGAAATTAAATCTTAAATCGGGTCTTTTCCCATTATTCTGCTCGTGCTCAGTAAATATTTTGAAAGCTTTCACACTACCAAATACATGCACAATTCCGATTCTTCTTCCATTAATTTTTTGATTATAAGTTTTGAGTTCAAGATCCAATTTAGTGATTTCTCTAGTTAAATTTCTTTTTAATCGAGAATTAAGCTGAACTAAAAAGTTTAAAAAAATTTTACACAATCACACAAAATGTCTATTGCGGAATCTAAAAGATAGTTTATTTTTCTTCTATTTTTCATGAAGATAATTTTTATACTTTTAAAGTATAAAAAAATTAAAATATTAAATATCAATATAAAACAATATCTTAATATGCTTTAAAAAGACTTACAAAACTATCTTAAGCTTAATGAATTAAAGTTAAGGCAAAAAGAAAGATGAATTTTCCGAAATAAAAAAATGCTAACCGGAACAAATATTTAAGTATTTCTTAATTGAAAATGGTATTTTTTGTGATAGATCATTTAATCATTAAGATGATTTAATCAGTTCGCATAATAACAATAGATAAATAAAAAAAAATGTGACTGAAATTTTGGCTCTCTAGTTCTTTTATAAAAAGAGGCTCGAAGAAGCAAAAAAGAATTAGAGGGTTCGTCTTAAAAAGAAGTTAAATAGGAGGTGAAGACGTACTGAAGATAAGATTCATAACCTTATAATAGGATAGTAAATATTTTGAAATAAAATGCATTTTTTAAACAAATTAAAAAGACCCTAACATATAGAAGAGTTGAGGCCATGACAAAAAAGTACAGTAAATTTTTATCCATTCCTACAGATTTTAATTTAGAAGATTCACCCTATCATTGGATTAGTCAAGTGCATACCCAATATGTGCAAAATGTTGACTATGCCTTAAAGAAATACGGTTTAGACAATTCTCGCAGACGTATTTTGCTGGCATTAAAATTTAAAAATAGAGCGAGTATTTCTGATTTATCTGACATGTTGATTTATAAGATGTCGACCACTACTAAAATCATCTATCGCCTAAAAGATGAGGGATTAGTACATACTTATTCCTGTGAGGATGATGCACGAATTACCCGAGTATTATTAACCGAAAAAGGTCAGCAAATGATTAAAAAGATTAATGATCTTAGCGTTGTTGTACTAGAGCAATCTTTCGATGGTTTAACACCGTTGCAAATTGAAAAAATGCTACACAGTCTTAAGCATATTTTCCGCAATCTAGCTCCTTCGCATTAGTTGAATTAAAGGGAAATTAAAGTATATAAAAATTGAGTTAAAATCAGGGGAAATTATATTTTTTAAATTTCAGGAAATAATATTATAATAATTCGCATAAAAGATATCTATTTAAAATAATAGATATCTTTTATAATTAAAAAAAATAATCATCTGTTTAATTAATATTTATATAATAACAACATTTAAAAAATTAATTCAAATCATAAATTATTTTAACTAGATCAAAGCCAATTACGGAACAGCATTAAAATTTAATCTAGATTTAAACCTAGGAGCAAACTAATGAAAATAAAATATCTAGTAATCTGTGTTATCTGCTTATTAACTGGCTGTCAAGCAACGGCACCGCTTATGAAGAATAGTATCACTTTTGTTGTAGGGCCATCCGACTTTGAGCATAACTTTGTTTTTAAAAACAATTAGCCATTGTGTCGTAATTTTTATGATAGCGATGGAAATATGCCTGTAAAAAGAAAAACTAAATATTTAACTACAGATAACACTTGTAAAGTATCTCCTGAAGGTTATGTGCCTGAACAAATTATTATTGAATATGCCCCTTGGTTGACTTATGAAGAGCAAATAAAAAAAGGATATGGTGTTCCTGAAGAACTACGTTATGCTCAAGGAGAAGAGGCAGCAAAAAAAAGACTCGCTATAATGGCAGCGCAACAGGAAGGTGTAGCAAAAATCCCAGCCACAGCATGGAACCGTATTGTACTAACTCTTCCTCAAGAAGTAGAAAAATATAAGTACCAAGTTTCTGAAGGTAAAGGCAACCGTAGTCAAGGTAAAGAGATTCATTACCTCATTTCCCTGAATCCCGATGGTAGCTACGACATAAAAACCAAATTGTATTGGGTCTCAAAATATCAAGAATTCTGGAATTGAATTTCAATTGTAAGCCTATGATAAAGTCCGTTTGATTTCAGAGGTTTCTACTTATATAGATAGCTATATATACCTAACTCAAGCTCATATTGTTCTCAATTTCCGATAATCAACCCAGTTACAATGAAACCCGACGGGTACACGAACCGGTAAATGAATGGTTGCAATCGGTCCTGTCGTCATCTGCTGTGCATCCAGAATCACCACTTTGGATGGGCATCCATCTAGAGCATGAACATAAGACATGAGCCAGCCATCATTTTCAGCTTGCGCCCCTTCCCGTGCGACGAATATCACCTCTCCTGTTACCCAGTTTTCTCCAAAAGAATAGCTTTCTGAATTGCCAGTTTCCACATCATGGCTCAAAAGAGTATTGCTGCTGACATGAAAAGGATCATCAAACTCGCCAAAGGAAATAGTGTAGACATAGCGATAAGGCCGTCCGGTATAAGCTTCATTAATCTGTGGGAATTCCTGTTTCATCTCGGATAATATCGTCCGAGCCACTTTTCCAGTGCCGTGTTCAAAAATGAACCGCTCCAGCCGAATATCCTGATCTTCAATCGGTCCCTGAATCGAACTGACCAAGGCTTTGGAGTGCACCACCACATCCATAACCACATCACCAGAATCCAGCTCATAAGCATTCACGGTATGAAAAATAAAACAGGGATCAATCTCATACCAGCGAATATCAATTGCCTTACCGTCAAAAGGCAATATACCCATGCGTGCCTGCCGTTTTGGATTCCATTGATATGGCAACATTGAACCCTTTAAAGCACTGCGTACAGAAAAGTTTACATTCAGGTCCAGAATCAGCACATGAGATCTGGTAATGGCACAATCATGAATCATCGGACCATGTTTCACTGGAATGTCGACATAATGTTTCAACTTACCTTTTGAATCTATCTGCAAATAAAAAACTTTGTTCTGACTTAAAGCATCATAACAAATCGCATGAATATCGCCCGTTTCAGGATCAATATGCGGATGGGCAGTAAATGGAAAATCCTGATCATCTTCAAATAAATGATGTCGTTTTGACTCCAGTGCAGCATTCAACTCAACTGGATATGCACCCGCTTCTACCAGTGCCCAGATTTTTCCGGCAAAGTGGATGACATTGGTATTGACTGCATCCGCGACACCTCGCGTTTTACCGGGAATTTGTGGTCGATGAAGTTTTTTCTGCACACTGGCAGAACCGATATAACTGCTTTTATACCAATGTGCCTCACCACCCTTCAGTCTGAGCGCATGCAACATACCATCGCCCGTAAACCAGTGATAGTTGCGTGGGTTTTTAACATTAATAGGATTTGGACCAATCCGCATTAATGCGCCATCCAGTTCTGCAGGAATTTGCCCTTCAACCTTTAAATTTGTGGAAAAGTGTTCCTGCCGCTCTGGTGCAAATATACCTTCCAGATAGGGATTATCCGGTGAATATGGAATGCGCTGATGCAGGATTTCTGTACCGTACTGGATAGATTTGCTGAGAGTATTCTTAAGCACGCTGCTCAGCGGTTTTGGCCACGGCATTGTTATTTTCCTTATTATATTTTTTCTTTGGATTATTCTGGCAGAGATGATAATAACAAAAACAGGTTGGATGGTTTCTGAATCTAGACTAACGGCGCGCCAAGTCAAACGCGCCGCAGCAGAGCATCAATTTTATAATTTTAGACTTTGATATCCAGAAGTTGAATAAACTCAAAAGCTGGCTCTTCATAAGGATGGCTTTCTTTTAAGGCTTTAGCGACCTCGACTGCCTTTTCATCTGGCACCAGAATTTCTACCCGCCATTCTTCTACCTGCTCCAGTTGACCGACTTCACCAATATGAGGATCTGCACCTTCTTGCGGCTTAAACTGTCCAGTTCCCAAAACCTGCCAGGCGCAGTTCGTATACTCACCAATGCCACCCGCTCCTGTTGCAAACACTGCATTTTTAGTGTCTTCCAGATTTTCGTCCGGTACGTAATAAATCAGCTTTAACATATATTCCTTCCTGAAATTCAGATATTTATTGTATTTTTAAGGGCTTGGGTAATTATCTTCAATGCAGGATTTTGAGAATTCTTGTTAAATGTTGCATACAAGCCTAGTTTTGGGAGCACCTGATCCGTCTGGATGATTTTCACATGATCATTCAAAAATCTCAGTAAATACTCAGGAGTAAAACTAAAACCCATTCCCATATTGGTCAGATTGATGTGTTGCAATACATTGGTCACCCACAGTAGCTGTTCATGTTCGAGCTGATCAATATCAAGCAGCTGATCCAGCTTTTCATAAAACACGGGTGTTGCATTCTGCTCACACATAATCATATTGTGATTTTTCAGTTCCTGTAATTTCAGGATTCGATCTGTAGGATGTAAATGCTGAGCGGCAACCAGATAAATTTGCTCGGTTAATAAATGAATATTGTCAAAATCTGGATGATCGAGATGAAAACGGGTAATACATAAATCCAGTTCAGCATTTTTTAGCCGCTGAATCTGTTCCATACAGGTCAGGCTATGCAGATGTATTTTCAAGTCCGGCATGGTTTTTTTAAGCTGGGCCAGAATCTGAGGCATCACTTTGATTTCTGCCACGTTTAAAAAGCCAATATGAATCTGGTTATTTTTCTGCTGTGCAACCTGACGTGCTGCTGCCACCGCCAGCTTGGCATTTTCCAGTGCTTTTTCGGCATAGACCTGAAAAGCCCGTCCTTCATCGGTGAGTTTGACTTTTCTGGATGAACGATCAAACAGGACAACGCCTACTTCCTGTTCCAGATCCTTAATTTGCTGGCTTAATGACGGCTGGGCAGTAAACAGCTTTTCGGCGGCCTTGGTAAAACTTTGTTGCTGCGCCACGGTGATAAAATAGCGTAAATGTCGAAGTTCCATAGCCTGCCCGGTTTCTGATCAGGTCAGCATCTTAAGATTATGACCCACGTATTGCAAATAAGAATAGGTCGATAGTTTATATGAATATCGCTATATCAACAGATCCTGTTTTACTAGACTGCCTGATCATATAGATAGCTTGTTCTTCACGCATATACATGGAGTCTTGTATGACACAACACTATGACACTGATGTTCTGATCATTGGTACCGGTCCTGCAGGTTCAACATTAGGTCTGACCTTAGCCAATTATGGCATCAAGGTACAACTGTTTACCCAGTTTAGCTGGCTGGCCAATAGTCCACGTGCCCATATTACCAATCAACGTGCCATGGAAGTATTACGTGATTTAGGTATTGAAGAACAGGTTAAAGAGATTGCAACACCATGGGAACAGATGGGTGAAAGCCTGATTACCACCAGTCTGGTCGGCGAAGAAATCGCCCGTTTAAGTGCATGGGGTACCGGTGATGAACGTCATGGTGACTATATCCAAGGCAGTCCATGTCCATTAGTCGATCTGATTCAGCCAAAAATGGAAGCTTTACTGGTGAAAAATGCCGGTGAACGTGGTGCAATTTATAACTTCAATACTGAATACCTGTCACATGTGCAGGACGAAGATGGCGTGACTGCTACTTTCCTGAACCGCATTACCAATACTGAATTTAGCTTAAGAGCAAAATATCTGGTGGGTATGGATGGTGCTAAATCTCGTGCATTGGAACAGCTCGGCTTGCCACTGGAAGGCGTGATGGCACGTGCCGGTACCGTCTATGTGACCTTTAAAGCTGATCTTTCTCAATACGTTCAGCACCGTCCTGCGATTCTGCAATGGATCGTGAATCCTGAAGCCAGCTTTGGCGATCTCGGTATGGGATTGTTACGTGCCATTACGCCATGGAATGAATGGATCATGGGTTGGGGCTTTGACATTTCCAAAGGCGAACCACAAGTGACTGAAGAACAGGTCCGTGCCCGCCTGAATGCTTTTGTTGGTACTGAAGTCGAAGAAGTTGAAATCCAGAAATTATCGTACTGGTATGTGAACCAGACCTGGGCCACTGAATATTCTAAAGGTCGAGTGTTATGTGGTGGTGATGCAGTACACCGTCATCCACCATCGAGTGGCCTAGGTTCAAATACCTGCATGCAGGATGCCTTTAATCTAGGCTGGAAACTGGCATACGCGGTAAAAGGCTGGGCTGCACCTTCCCTGCTGGATTCCTATACCACCGAGCGTGCACCGGTCGGCAAGCAGATTGTAGCGCGTGCGAACCAGTCACGTTTTGATTATAAATACCTGAAAGAAGTCTTTGGTTTTGATCAAGGTGTGACGACTCAGAAGCAAATGCTGGAACGTATCTTTGCGGAAGATGAGCAAGGTGCTGAAATCCGTCAAAAACTATTTGAAGCTTTGGAAATTAAAAACTTCGAATTTAATGCACAAGGTGTAGAACTGAACCAGCGATATAGCTCCAATACGGTGATTGCAGAATCCGAGCCTGAGATTTTTGAAAAAGATGAGCAGCTTTATTTACAGGCAACCACTCGCCCAGGCGCTAAAGTTCCGCATACTTGGCTGATCAATGCCAAAGGTCAAAAGCAGTCGACACTGGATATTACGGGTAAAGGTCGTTTTACCCTGCTCACAGGTTTATCCGGTAAAGGCTGGAAACAGGCGGCAGAAGCATTGGATTTGCCATATCTGGATGTGACTCAGATTGGTTCACGTGACTATCGTGATGTGTATGGAACCTGGAATGCCAAGTCTGAAATTCATGAATCTGGTGCAGTACTGGTTTGTCCGGATGGTTATGTGGCTTGGCGTTATCAGGACAGTACCAATAAAGCTTTTGATTATGAAAATACGTTAAAGGCGGTATTGAAGCAGGTTCAATTGGTTATTTAAATTATAAAGCCACCTTAATGGTGGCTTTCTTAAAGCTGATGATCAAGAACCCTGCAGCAAGTAACTGCCCACAACGAACAATATTTGTAGTCCTACAACAATACAAAACAACATCCAGCCTTTCTGACGCATTGCCGCCTTATCCATTATTCTAAGTGTTTTAGCCATGTCATCACCTCATCTTTGAGAATTGATACTGAACCGATCTATTCCATCTTTCTTTTATAGTGCAATAAAGTTGTGCATAAAACATACCATAGCACTTTATATACAATATAAAAGCAAAATCTAAACCAACTCAGCAGGAAGAAAAAAAATTAAAAAATCAGAATGCTTAAAAAGCAAAAATCCACCAAATTGGTGGTTGAATAATCCTATGTTAGTGAATTTATTTTAATTTTTCCATACAGTAAAATTAACATACTATTTAAAAACAATATTTATAATAAAAAATTCATTCACCTTGTTTTAATTTCCAAGATGAGAATAAAAACACGGACATTGTACCAGCCAAATTCACTGCTAATTCTGCATGTCTTGGAGAAGGTTTAAAGTTTATTTTACCTTGCCCATGAGCATCACCCACTTTATTTCTCAATGATCCTAAACCTTCAATGATGGAACTACATCCTCCGAGAATTTGTTTGAAAGTCTGCTCCGTATGTTGAGATGGAGCAAGGTTTAATTCTTTACTCACCAATCTATACAGTTGATTTATATCTGGAGCATTGCCATAACCGACTTCGTATTCATCAAGAATATATTTGCAGGTCGATTCTAAAAGTGTTCGAGCTAATGTAATCGCACCTTCGGGATCTGTACTTCTTCGCTCTAATGCTTTCTGCCATATTTGATGTATATAATCCGAGCTTAATTCAGCAATCTTCAACTGTACTACCTGATCCAATGGAGGAACATCTAGACTTTCTAATACATTAAAGAATTCTTTAAATTCCGAATAAATATAATTTTCACGTTCAGCGTAAGATTCAAAATCCCACTTAATCCTAGCTTCAAATTCATCTAATGTGCGTGTGTCTTTAATAAAAAATGGAATATATTCATAAAAGTTTTTAAATGTCAGTAACTCTTGTCTAAGCTGCATAAATGCCTCTGAAGAACCTTTTTCATAAGTATCAGTAGCTCTAGCTATTACCAATTCTTGTAAAAGTAAAACTTTTTCAATTAAATCGGACATTTGAGGACTCTTTATTCATTTTTTAATCTTTTTCAATTCTATATCTAATCACCTATAAATCTATAATTTGCTTATTAAAAAAGCCCCTTTCGGGGCTTTTTTAATTCTTGATTATATCAATTAGCCAATAAATTTACGTGCATTACGGAACATACGTAACCAAGCACCGTCTTGATCCCAGTCTTCTGGTTTCCAGGAATGCTGGAGCGCGCGGAAGTTACGTTCAGGGTGCGGCATCATAATCGTTGCACGGCCATCCTGAGAGGTTACACCGGTAATACCTTCCGGTGAACCATTCGGGTTCAACGGATATTGTTCAGTTGCATTGCCATGGCTGTCGACATAACGTAGAACCACCTGATTCGATGCATTCAGTGCAGCAAAGTTTTCCGCCGTTGCAACTGCACGACCTTCACCATGCGCCACAGCGATCGGCAGAATCGAACCTTGCATGTCTTGTAACAATACTGAATTCGATTTTTCCACACGAACGTTCACTGCTCGCGCTTCAAATACTTCAGACGTATTGCGATGGAAACGTGGCCAAGCATCCGCACCCGGAATTAATGGAGCCAATTGAGACAACATTTGACAACCATTACAGATACCGAGCGAGAAGGTTTCTTGACGGTTGAAGAATTTCTCAAACTGGTCACGCAATTTAGCATTGAACAATACGGATTTCGCCCAGCCCCCACCAGCGCCCATCACGTCACCATACGAGAAGCCACCACACGTTACCAAACCTTCGAAATCATCCAGGCTGATACGACCTGCCAGCAAGTCACTCATGTGGACGTCAACGGTATTGAAACCGACTTTGTCGAAAGCTGCCGCCATTTCAATATGACCATTCACACCCTGCTCACGCAGAATTGCCATATTTGGACGACGCAAGTTAATGAAAGGTGCTTCAATCACTTCATTCAAATCGAATGTTGGTTGGGCGATAATACCTTTGTGTGCTTTATCGGTAATTAAGGCAAATTCCTGATCTGCAGTTTGTACGTTGTCACGTAGGCGCTGGATTTGATGAGAAACTTCAGTCCATGCCACTTGCAGATCAGCACGTTCAAGTACCAAACCATTTACAGATAACTGATCAGAATTATTTACAGTACCCACCACTGCAATTGCATCTTTAAGCGTAGAGGCTGCAACTTCAGCTTGTAGTGCTTCCCAATCTGCTTTCGAGATTTGCAGCACTGCACCAATTTCTTCAGCGAACAATGAAGCAACAGATTGATCTTCAAGTGCGACACCAAGACGTGAAGCGAACATCATTTCTGCAACAGTTGCCAATAAACCACCATCACCGATGTCATGATACGCTTTGATTAAGCCACGGTTGTTCCAGTCTTGAACCAATGCGAAAAATGCTTTGAAGTCATCGAAACTGTCGACATCAGGCGTCACTGAACCGATTGCTTTATACACCTGCGCCAGAATCGAACCACCTAGACGGAACTGACCTTTAGACAGATCAATACGAACCAGTACAGATTCAAGATCTTTTAATTCAGGAGTCAATGTTTGACGTACATCAGTCACTGGTGCAAATGCAGTGATCACACCTGACATTGGAGAAGTCACAGACTTGTCTTCACCTTCGTCATTCCAGGTGGTACGCATAGACAATGAGTCTTTACCGACCGGAATCGCGATACCGAGTGCAGGACACATTTCCATACCGATAGCTTTCACGCCTTCGAACAATGCCTGGTCTTCGCCAGGTTGACCCGCAGCAGCCATCCAGTTTGCAGACAATTTGATGTCGCTGATTTTTTCAATCTTCGCAGACATGATGTTAGAGATCGATTCAGCCACAGATAAACGTGCTGATGCAGCAGGATTCAACAACGCTACTGGAGGACGTTCACCCATTGCCATTGCTTCACCGGTGTAACCGACAAGACTTGTAGTTGTTACTGCAGCATCCGCGACAGGAACCTGCCAGCGACCCACCATCTGGTCACGCGCGACCATACCGGTAATCGAACGGTCACCAATACTGATCAGGAATGATTTAGAAGCCACTGTCGGGTTTTTCAGAACGCGATAAATCGCATCTTTTAAATCCGTAACTTTAGCCGCGTCAAAATCATCGCCTTTACGTTCAATCGTTTCATAGGAACGGCTCATACGCGGAGTACCGCCAAGCATCACCTGCATTGGCATATCCACCGGTTTGTTGCCGAACAATGGATCTTCAACGGTTAAGTGACGTGCTTCAGTCGCCTCACCCAGTACTGCAAACGGACAACGTTCACGCGCACAGATTGACTCAAATAATTCTAAAGAAGATGGACGAATCGCCAATACATAACGTTCTTGCGCTTCGTTTGACCAGATCTCCATTGGCGACATGCCAGGTTCTAAAGATGGAATCTTACGAAGATCCAGCACTGCACCTAACTCGTGATCATTCACCAGTTCAGGCATGGCATTTGATACACCACCCGCACCTACATCATGTACCGACACGATTGGGTTATGGTCTTCCATGCGCCAGCAAGTATCGATCACCTCTTGGCAACGGCGTTCCATTTCCGGGTTTTCACGTTGTACCGAAGCAAAATCAAGGTTCTCGCCCAATTTACCGCTATCTACAGAAGATGCAGCACCACCACCAAGACCGATCAGCATGGCTGGACCACCGAGTACGATCAGCAAATCGCCCGGTAAGATCGGATCTTTTTCAACGTGATCTGGACGGATATTTCCGTAACCACCAGCGATCATGATTGGCTTATGGAAACCTTTAACATCGCCATTCACGTTTTGTTCAAAGGTACGGAAGTAACCGTTTAAAGCTGGACGACCAAATTCGTTGTTAAACGCAGCACCACCAAGCGGGCCTTCAATCATGATTTGTAACGGCGATGCCATACGCGATGGTTTGCCGTAGTTTTCTTCCCAAGGCTGTTCAAAGCCCGGAATATTCAGGTTAGATACCGTGAAGCCGGTTAAACCTGCTTTAGGCTTACCACCACGACCGGTCGCACCCTCGTCACGGATTTCACCGCCTGAACCTGTCGCTGCACCGGCAAATGGTGCAATTGCTGTTGGGTGGTTGTGGGTTTCCACTTTCATCAGGATGTGAGCAGCTTGGCTCTTGTATTTATAAACCTGATGGCCGTTGTCTTCTTGGGTTGGATAAAAACGCTGGGTATCCGAACCAACAATCACTGAAGCGTTGTCTTTATAAGCCGACAATACATCTGTCGGTGATTCTTTATAGGTGTTCTTGATCATCTGGAACAACGACAATGGCTGAACTTCACCATCAATCGTCCATTCCGAACCAAAAATTTTATGACGGCAATGCTCAGAGTTGGCTTGCGCAAACATCATCAGTTCGATGTCATTCGGATTACGACCTAGCTTGATGAAAGCCTCAGTCAGGTAATCAATTTCGTCCATTGATAATGCAAAACCAAATTCATTATTGGCTTTTACCAGTGCTTCTTTACCTTCACCCAGAATATCAATCGAGTTCAGTGGTTTTGGCGCAGTTTCCACAAATAATACCGCAGCATCTTCAATCGCATTGAATACGCTTTCGGTCATACGGTCGTGAAGTACTTGCAATGCTTCTTTAGAAAGCTCTTTTACGCCCTTCAAAGTAAATAAAACGCCGCGTTCAAGTCGATGAACCGGCGTATTACAGTTTTTGAAAATGTCCGTCGCTTTAGAGGACCAAGGAGAGATGGTTCCGACGCGCGGTGTGACTAAAATCTGGATTTCATCACTTGCAGCCTGGTGCAATTCAAAAGATTGACCATCGTTGAGAAGCTGTAAAGCTGATTGCTGTTGTTGCTCGCTGAGCGCTTGGTCAAAGAGGTAGACCCATTGACTTTCAATTGATTGAACAGAACTAATTGACGTCAAACGCGATAATAGTTGAGTTTTCTTAAAAGAAGAATGTGCGGGTGCACCGGCAACGATAAACATGCTGATTTTGGCTCCACGGGATGGTCTGAACAACCATGCCACAATGTGACTTGAGAGAGCGCATATTCTACTGTGAAATAAGGAAATCGGCTAGATGCCAAATCAGAAAACTACGTCTGAAATATCCTGGACTTTTAAAATATTTCGTTTATTTTCAGTCAGGAAAATTGAATGTAGTCGCACAGGTTAACACATTTTTTTCAAGAAAAATCAAAACCGCTTCAGAATAATTTTCTGCATAAAAATTGTATTATTTTTCAACAACAATCGGGACAAAATCAAATTCAGGTTTTATTGTCATGACCTGCCAAAATTCCTATTTAGGCCAAAATGAAATACTTGATTACAAGATTTAATGAAGTCGTATTTTTTGCAGACTGTTTTTGATTCTTTTGATTGACTCTTAACTTTGACTTCTAAGATTAGAAAACTGGTTAAAGGTCTTCTGCCGTTTTCTGTACTACAAGGAACAGTTCTCCGCTGATCTCCGCCATTACAGTAACAGAGGCAAATTACTCCCCTCTATGAAAGAATAATTAATACTGAGTGGTATTTTAATCTGACATCATCTGCGGGGGAAAAACCGGACATCCATTCTCAACTTCTAAAAGAATAAAAATAAAGTTTCTTATTTGGGCCTTTTATTTTTTTATATTTGATTTTTATCTTCTCAGATCATAATTAAGCGAAATTTACTCATCTAAAAGACCAAAAAATATATCGACAAAATCCCCCACCATATCCAATATTTTGAAATTTCATCATTTATTCATGAGCTCTATTATGCGTAAAAAACACAATATAAATAGCAAAATACCACTTATATTTATGAGGAAATTTACCAGGAATTATGAGGCTTATATAAAAAAATAATGAAGAAATGATTAATAATAAAATTTTGTTACCTTTTTTATTTAATCCGTATTCTCAGGTTTTATTTAACTCGAAAAGTTTAAAATAAATATTTGTAATTGCTGAAAAAATATAGAAAATTTTCTTTTTTATTCAACTAACAGAATAACAGGCCCACACGTCTATATCAGCTAAGAATCTTACCAAATAGACACTTCATCAGTAAATTTGATGATTTTATGTTAAGCTCTAGCCGAATTGCTGAGGAATTGTCCAAATTCTGAGCCTGGCAATGGTTTTTCCTTTCTGCTGTAGAGATGAATATAAATTCTATATTCGGACACTAATTTTTTGATGTTCTATAGCTTCACTGCTCTGTCTATTTTAGAGCCTTAATCTGTCACCAATGATTTAATTTTCAAAAACAAAAGGTGACCCGCTTAAGGAGTATGTATGTTTCAATTCACTAGTACAGCAACTGTACTATTGATGGTGCTTTTCTATGGCATCACTTTTTTACTATCGTTACGTATTAAACAGAAAAATGAAAATGTTGATGGCTACATGGTCTCGAATGGCTCCATCGGATTTGGAATGTCTGCGGCCAGTATGACCGCCACCTGGATCTGGGCCGCCTCGTTTTATGCAGCAGCTTCATCCGGATATACATACGGCGTTTCCGGTGCCCTACACTATGGTTTGTGGGGTGCGCTGATGATTTTATTTATCTATCCCTTTGGCAAGCGCTTTCGTGAACTGGCGCCTAATGCCCACACCTTGGCAGAAATTATGCATGCCCGGCATGGCAACCAAAGCCAGATGATTCTGGCAGGTTCCAATATTGTGGGCAGCGTGATCAGCCTGATGGTGAACTTTACCGCCGCTGGGGCACTGGTTGAGATTTTATCTCCTTTAAGCTTTATCCATGGCGTGCTGATTACCGGTATCGGTGTGCTGTCCTATACCCTCTGGTCGGGCTTCCGTTCTTCGGTGTTTACCGATTTTGGTCAACTGGTGGCGATGATTGTCGCGGCTGTGATCATTATTCCAACCTTGTTCTTCACCTTAGGTGGACCTTCCCTGTTTCAAAGCGGGATTCATCACCTGCAGCCGGAACAGCTGGATTTTTTCTCTAAAACAGCCTTTCTGGAACAAGGTGCACCATTTTTTGTTGCCGTATTGGCCTACGCGATTGGTAATCAGACCATTGCCCAGCGCCTGTTTGCAGTCCGTGAAGACCTGATCAAACCGAGTTTTATCACTGCAACCATTGGTTATGCTGCAATTGTTATTGGTCTAGGCATGCTGGGGTTATTGGCACTATTTGCAGGTATTCAGCCCATTGATGGCAACCTGAATAACCTGATTCCGCAAATGGCAGCGACTTATCTTTCTCCATTTATGGTCGCGCTGTTATTCATCATGGTGATTGGAGCATTGTCTTCTACCGCTGACTCGGATCTGTCTGCCCTGTCTGCGATTGTCATGACGGACATTTATGGCAAACAGATTGCGAAAAACAGCCCTGATCCAAAGAAAATGCTATTCATTGGCCGTATGACCATGATCGTTGCCACCATGCTTGGAATTGTGATTGCCACCTTAAAGTTTGACATTTTGTCGATGCTGATTTTTGTGGGTGCGCTTTGGGGCTCTATTGTATTCCCGGTAATTGTTAGTCTGTATTGGGACAAGGTGAATGCCCGGGCCTTTAACTGGTCAGTGGGCCTCGCATTTTTCAGCTTTCTGATAGTACGTTTTGAATGGCTTCCGATTCAGGGATTGATCGCACTTGGCTTTGAACTCGTTGCGACCCTGGGGATTGGTGTGGTGCTGGGTCTGATGACCTTTGGTTTCTTTGGCAAGAAAGTGGGTCTGGTCGTTGGCATATTGGCCAGTATTGGCTTCATGCCATGGACCATCGGTTTCTTGCGTGAATACGGCACCTTGTTAAGCTCACTAACAGCTTATGGCAGTAGTGCACTGGTATGTACGGTGTTGACGCTGGTCTACAGTAAAGAACGATTTGATTTTAAACAAATCAACAAGATGGTGATTGAATTTCACCAGCTATCTGAGAAAAGTAAATAAGGAGATTTCAGATGACAAGTCAATTATTGACTCTATATGTACTTTTTTGGCCTTTGGTGGCAAGCCTGGTCTTGTTCACGATTTGTCTGAATGTCTATAAAGACACACAACAGGCCAAGAAAAATGGCGAAGAGCTAATTTGATTCTTCATCCTAAACAAAAAGCAGGCTATTGAGTCTGCTTTTTATTGTTCATTTGATGATTTCGATTTTTAATTCTCAGTCTTTTCCAGCTGACTAAAATAACAATAGGGAGCATGACAATTCATGTCGCACTGCCCTAGTGCAGGAGCTAGTTTTTTGGCATGATGCAAATAGTGGATCACTGAATAATGATAAATGACTCAAATGCGTTGGTTAGAACTGCTTTCGACAGTTCGGATTGGTAGTAAAAAGCAGAGCACTGAACTGGCACGAAGCCCGTTTCATAAAGATTATGACCGTATTATTTTTTCGCAAAGCTTCCGGCAGTTAAACCGCAAAACCCAAGTCCATCCATTGACCCAGCATGATGGCATTCATACCCGTTTAACCCACTCACTGGAAGTCTCCTGTATTGGCCGTTCACTCGGTATGCTGGCTGCAGAGAAAATCAAAGATAATTTACCTGCCTGGATTTCTCCGGCTGATGTTGGCGCCATCATTCAGGCTGCCTGTCTGGCACATGATATTGGCAACCCGCCTTTTGGTCATGCCGGTGAATACGCCATTCGGGAATGGTTTGACGATGCATCACATACCGACTTTTTAAAAGATTTGAGTCCTGAACAGGAAGCCGATGTACGCCAGTTTGAAGGCAATGCCCAAGGCCTGCGCCTGCTGACCAAGATCGATTACCATCCCTATGATGGCGGCATGCGCCTGACTTATGCCACACTTGGTGCCTATCTTAAATACCCATGGCTCTCTGAGGCCATTGACCCGACTGGTAACACCCCGGCCAGTCGACGTCCAAAATTTGGTTGTTACCAGTCTGAAAAAGAGATTTTGCAGGAAATTGCTGAACAGTTGGGTTTGATTCAGCTCGGTGAATATCATTATTGTCGTCATCCGCTGACCTATCTTTTAGAAGCTGCGGATGATATCTGTTATGCCCTGATTGATCTGGAAGATGGTATTAGCCTGAATATGCTCAGTTATGCCGAAGTCGAGCCAGTTTTCCTGAACTTGCTGGGTGAATATGGCACGCCTGAAGAAATCAATCTGCCTAATACCACCTGGCAACAAAAAATTGCCGCCTTACGTGGCCGGGTCATGAAACGTCTGGTAGATGAAGTCACCACGGCCTTTGCCCGACATCAGCAGGAAATTCTAATGGGCCAACTGCAAGGCTCATTGCTGGGTTATTGCAGTGCCGACATTGAGATTGGCATTAACCGGGCCAAAGAACTGGCGCGAGACAAGATCTTCGAACATCCGCAAAAAGCCGGTCTGGAAATTATCGCGCATCAAAGTTTACAAACGATTCTGGATGCCTTTATTCCACTGACCACGCCGCACAAAACTTTAAGCTTTAAAGAACAGCGTTTAATGGCCATTTTAAAACGTTCGGGTGCGCAGTTTAGTGCTGATCATTATGACAACATTATGCAGGTGCTGGATATTGTCTCCAAGTTTTCTGATCATCAGGCCTATAATCTGGCGCAGGAACTGCATGGCAATAAAGCCGGGTTACTCTAATGCGAACGAACGCTTGATGATAATCTCAGCAAAATCACTGGATTTGAATGATAGAGTTTTGCCTTTATCGAAAATGCTGACTACTATGCCTGTATTAAATTTGAGTATGTATAAAAAATGATTGGATGCCTGATTGGGGAAGTGCTGGCGCTGGAAGCACCGACTGTTTTATTAAATGTGAACGGCGTAGGTTATGAGATTGATACCCCTTTAACCACTTTCTGCCAGTTGCAAAAAGGTCAGAAAATTACTCTGTGGACCCATCTGGCTGTTCGTGAAGATGCCCAGTTACTTTATGGCTTTATCAATGCGCAGGAAAAAACCATTTTCCGTACCTTATTAAAGGTGAACGGCGTTGGTCCGAAAATGGCGCTTGGTATTCTTTCCACTTTAAGTGTGGAAATGCTGATCCACACCGTTGAACATGAAGATATCAACACTCTGGTCAAAGTTCCGGGGGTGGGTAAAAAGACTGCTGAACGCCTGATGATTGAATTGCGTGACCGCTTTAAAGCCATGGCTTCAGATGCTGCACCAAGCAACTCTACTGCACCACAGATTCAGTTTATGGGCAATTCAGCCGTGGCTGAAGCGGAAGCTGCATTACAATCTCTTGGCTATAAACCAATTGAAGCGCAGAAGCTAGTTAATGCCGCCAAAGGTGAATTTACAGAAGCCAGCGATATTATCCGCGCAGCGTTGAAGTCGATGAATAAATAGAGATGATATCCAAGTTACAGGATAAAGTCTGATACGCGTAAAAGTCATTCGCAACTGTTTGAGGCAGGAGACATTTATAGTTAAATATTTCTGCGATATATTCGATAAGAATCAATATTCGACGAGTTTTGCGAATGACGGTGGTTTTGCTTACTTTTGCCGAAACAAAAGTAAGGCGAACCGCAGGTTAATACTCAGATATAAATCTGATTGGAAAGACTCTGCAAAAATTCAATTCCTCGCCTAGGCGAAAATCTTAGGATTCAGATCCATATTTGAGGCCGTGTCAAAATTACCAGCTCAAAGGATCACTAAAACATTGGTATATAAACGTTATGCAAGACCGTCTCATCAGTGGTTCTGAAAAACCCGAAGATCATTTTGATCGTGCCATCCGCCCGACTTCCCTCGATGACTATATCGGTCAGCCGGTGGTCCGCGAGCAAATGGAAATTTTCATTGGTGCAGCCCGTGGCCGTGAAGAAGCCCTCGATCACACCCTGATCTTTGGCCCACCAGGTCTGGGTAAAACGACATTGGCCAATATTATTGCCCGAGAAATGGGTGGCAATCTCAAGTCAACTTCTGGCCCGGTACTAGAACGTGCTGGTGATTTGGCAGCGATGCTAACGAATCTGGAAGAAGGCGATGTCCTGTTTATTGACGAGATTCACCGTCTTTCACCCGTGATTGAAGAAATCCTGTATCCGGCGATGGAAGATTATCAACTCGATATCATGATTGGTGAAGGCCCTGCTGCGCGCTCGATTAAACTGGATTTACCTCCATTTACCTTGGTAGCAGCCACCACACGTGCCGGTCTACTCACCTCTCCGCTGCGTGACCGTTTCGGAATCGTACAGCGTTTAGAGTTTTATTCGGTTGAAGATTTAACCCACATTGTCAAACGTTCAGCCAACTTGATGGATGTACCGATGACTGGAGATGGCGCAAAAGAAATTGCCCGTCGCTCACGAGGTACACCGCGTATTGCTAACCGATTGTTACGTCGAGTTCGTGATTACGCTCAGGTCAAAGGAACGGGGGAAATCAATCAGGATATGGCCCAACGTGCTTTGGACATGCTCAAAGTCGATAAAGATGGTTTAGACACACTCGATCGTCGTTACTTGTCAATGTTGCTTGAGCGTTTTGATGGTGGTCCTGCTGGCGTAGAAGCCTTGGCAGCAGCCATGGCAGAAGATTCTGGTACGTTGGAGGATGTCATTGAGCCTTACCTGATTCAGCAAGGTTATGTAATGCGAACTGCACGTGGTCGTATTGCCACCAATATGGCGTATTTGCAGTTTGGGATGGCACCGCCTGAGCCAAAATAGAAGTAATTTAAAAAAAGCAGCTTAGGCTGCTTTTTTCATACAGTTAATTAAGTTCCTTTCTAAATCATATTTAATTTTCTTGCTGTCTATAAATAAATCCTGAACATTTTTAAAAGAATTCGTACTGTTAATTTCTTTAACTAATGAAAATATTCGGGTTTCAATTTCATCAATTTTCTTTATTAAATCAGCATCAACTTCCAATAAATTCAATGAAAATGAAAGTTCAGCAATATTTAACCTAATTTGCTCAAATATTTCGTCTAAAAGCACTATTTCAGAACAAGCCCATGAATCGGCATCATACTTATACGCATTATTTTTTTGCTTTTCTTGCAAAATATACTGATTAATCATCCCATATTTATAGGACCAATTACTAAGTAGAAGAACTAATTTAGATGAATTTTCAGAAACTTTATCTAATCCTTTTTTGATAAATGCTATATGAATTTCTAGCATTCTCTGGGATTCTTGGCTGTTAATAAGTTTCTGATTAGATATAATTTGAGTCTCTGTTGACTTTCTTACAATATATACTGTTATTAAAAACCCTATAAAACTAATTATACCTGATACAAAAATTGAAGCTGCCACTACCCAATCTGTCGAATGTTGCACATCTAAATACACTTTCTGATCTTTTGGCTGCTGTAAAACCACAGCTTGAGTTTGTTGTTCTTGCACGTTTCCCCACATATTTTAATTTGATTATTTATTTCTTACATACTAAACAGTTTCAGCCGCTTACAAAAGAAAAAGCCAACTGACCATGTCTAAATCAGTTGGCAAAAGCACAAACCTATTTTTCTAAGTTTTATTCAAAAATTATTTCGCGTCTTTTTTAAACTCCTTAAAATCCGCTTTACGAATCATGGCATGAATACCTTTGGTTCGATCGACCACTTGTGACACTTCAAAGTCAGTCGCAGCACTTAAGTAGGCATAAGCAATTTCTTCAGAAATGCCATATTCATTGACCAGAAAACGGATCGCTTCACGGGTGGATTTACGCATGGCTTCATCTAAGTCTTCATCCAGACCCGGCGTAATCCAGAATTCAGCATTTTCAGCCAGCGGCTGTTTAATCTCTGCACCTGGAATTTTATCCTTGCCAGATTTAAGTAAAGTGAATTTTAAAGTCGCACGTGCCGAACCTTCCAAGGCAGTTAAAGCCACCTCACCATCACCTTGTACAAAGTGACTATCACCTGTATAGAACAAAGCACCTGGCACCTGTACAGGATAATAGGCCGTAGCCCCTGCTCCTAATTCATTGATGTCGATATTCCCGCCATAAAATGATGGTGGCACAGAATGCACAGGCTCGCTGGTATTTGGTGCAACACCCATCGTGCCCATAAACGGATTAAGCGGGAAACGAATCGCTTTACCAGATTCAGTTTTTAAAACGCCTTCCCATACGCCATCAGCATTTTTCTCAATTGGGGTAAAAATGGACACATTGCCATAAGCCTCAGGATTGGCTGGAGATGCATGCTCATGTTTCTGACATTTCGGGAATTCGGGTAAAGTACCTTTGCCATGACGGTTTGAAATCACGCCATAAGGTACACGCGGTTCAACTTTTAAAATCTCCACCTTTAGAATATCGCCCGGCATCGCCCCTTCTACATAGACAGGCCCGGTAATAATGTGTGGTCCATCTTTATGGAAATCATGTTTTAATTTGGAATTTGTGATCAGCTTGGCTTCGTCCAATACATGTTCAGGCTTGACACCTTTTGATGTGAAATATTTCTCTGCATTGCGGCCCTGATCTTCTAGCAACCCTTCATGCGAAACTGTATCGAAAGTAACTGTGCTACCTGAAGGGATAGTCAAAACAGGTTTTGCATCTTTATTTGGCAGATAACCCCACGTAATCGTATTCAAGGTACTCGGCACATAATAATGACCTTTATATTCACCACTTTTGAGTAATGTTGGTTTATTTTCCAGCTGTTTCAGTATCTTAAACTCTTCAGCCCATAGGCTTGTCGAAATAAAACTTAAGCTTGAAGCCACTGCCAGAGATAAAGCCAAAGGTTTTAACATGTGTTTAATTTCCGTCATAAAAAATATTACGGAAGAGTGAATGCAATCTAAGTGCCAAAATTATTTGAAGAGGTTTAAAAAATCTTCACTTCATCCGAGTTATTGATATAAATGGAATCGTTTTTTCTTTTCCCCGATCCTTTTTCATGTGGTAATTTTTATCATTCTCATACCTTATAAATATAAAAAATCAATTTAGATACATATTTTTACAATGCAAAAGAACAAATAAAGCTCTTTGAGAACAGCTATTAACATCTAGAATACCTTTAAAGTATCAAAAAATACTTAGAGAGTTTTGATCGAAATTAGATCAGTATGCCATCCTAAAGAATCACTTTAACCATTTCAAATTCTTAAGGTTCTCCCGAAGTATGAATATGTATAAGCAGATATCCCTTTGTCTCCCTCTTCTTTTCTGCAGCCAATTCAGCCTGGCTGACTGGATTGATGATTCTGTACACGCTGCTGAAGCACACACCATCAAATTACGCCAGCATATCCACCAGCATCCTGAACTAGGCAACATGGAATTCAAAACCTCGGAGCTGGTCCAGAAAGAATTAAAATCCTACGGCATTGAAGTACGTAAAGGCTATGCCAAAACCGGTGTAATCGGTGTATTAAAAGGTGCAAAACCCGGCCCTGTGATGGCCTTACGTGCAGATATGGATGCCTTGCCAATTAAGGAAACAGCACCGGTGTCTTTTGCCAGCAAACAAAAAGCCATTTATCAAGGCAAAGAATCTTATGTGATGCATGCCTGTGGACATGATGCACATACTGCGATGTTATTGGGTGCAGCCAAAGTTCTGGCCGCCAATAAAGATAAAATTGCGGGGACAGTGGTATTCGTATTCCAGCCGGCTGAAGAAGGCGGTGCAGATATCGATAACTTCACTCATGGCGATCAGATTGGCTCACGCAAAATGATTGCCGACGGTGCCTTGAACAATCCAAAACCTGAAGTGATTTTCGGGATGCATGTCATGGCAGGCATGCCAAGTGGCAATATCTTCTACAAAGATGGTGCGATTTTGAATAGTGCCGATCATTTACGTATTCAGGTGAATGGCAGTCAGGTACATGGCTCCATGCCTTGGGCAGGTAAAGACCCGATTTATGCCTCTGCCCAGATGGTGACCAATTTACAAAGCCTGATCAGCCGTAAAGCCGACCTGACCAAAGGGATGGGTGTGGTCAGTATTGGCAGTATTCAGGGCGGCACTACCGGTAACGTCATTCCAGATCAGGTCAATATGGTCGGGACTATTCGTTCCAATAGTGAAGATGTACGTCAGGGCATTTTAAAAGACTTGCCGAAAATGCTGGAACACAATGCCGCAGCCAATGACGTTAAGGTGAAAGTCGAAATTGCACCTTATGCACCAGTGACCACCAATGATAAAACCTTGACTGAATTGATGCGCCCAACCTTGGCGAGCGTGCATGATGAAGATAAATTGCATGTTTTAGACAACAATGCCAGCGCCAGTGAAGATTTTGCTTATTATGGCCAGCTCATGCCATCGCTCTTCGTTTTTGTTGGTGCCACACCAGCAGATCAGGATCCGGCAAAAGCCGCACCGAATCACAACCCGAATTTCATTGTCGATGATGCGACCTTGAAAACCGGTGTCGAAAGCCATGTCCGTTTTATTCTGGACTATCCAAAAGTAGCTGAGCAGGTTCAGGCCAACTGGAAACAGAAAAATAAAGGCTAATCTTCTATTACTAAAAATGCGCGGCTCCAAGGACTCGCGCATTTTAGTATCTGCTGCTGTTTTATAAATGAGCTGTTAAGCGCTCAGTACTTCATCTTAGTGACTTCTCTCCAGATTTGACACCTTGTGCCATTGGTCTCAAGACTCACAATGCTAAACTTTGAACCGCTAAATTGCTTGACTGTTGGCAGGAATCCGGCAAACTCTAATCCCTTTCCTGCATCTAAAAACAAGCAAAAATTTCGAAAATCTGCATGGAACAAAACTATGGCGAATCACTTTGAATTCAATATCCGCGTTTATATTGAAGATACTGATGCGGGTGGCATTGTCTATCACGCCAATCATATTCGCTATATGGAACGTACCCGTACCGAATGGTTACGTGCCGCTGGAGTGAGCCATTACTGGCATCAGACAGACTACAATTTTGTGGTGCATAAAATTAATGTCAAATACATGCGTCCGATCCTGATGGATGATTTAATTACTGTTACGGCACGTGTCATTTCATGTAAAGCTTCATCATTTGTATTGCAACAAAATATTTATCGTGGTGAAATCATGCTTGCATCAGGTGAGGTTGAGTTGGCATGTATCAGTGCAGAGATGCGACCACGTCGACTCCCGGATGAAATCCGCGAACTAATTCAAAAAGAATTGGAACAAGACTAAAAAAATTTATTGGCACACGTAACAACTATGGCGACTCAGTTAGAATCATCTCTTCAAGTTTCAGATCTTATTTTACAAGCAAGCCCTGTCGTACAACTGGTGATGCTTTCTCTCCTGTTAGCCTCAATATATAGCTGGTATCTGATTGCCAGGCTCTATATGAGTTATAAAAAAGCCCAGGCCGATGATGAACATTTCCAGAAAATCTTCTGGTCTGGCGCTGAGTTAAATACTCTGTATAACAATGCACAACTCAATTCTAAACGTACCGGCCTTGAAGATATTTTCTATCAGAGTCTGGGCGAGTTCCTGAAATTGAAAAAACGCCATGCGCCAACTGCCCAGTCGATTGAAGGAACAGAGCGTATTTTGCGTGTCGGTTTAAGCCGTGACCAAGGTCATCTGGAACAAGGTCTGGGCGCTTTGGCAAGTATTGGTTCGGTCGCGCCTTATGTCGGTCTGTTCGGTACAGTCTGGGGCATCATGAACGCCTTTATTGGCCTGGCAGATGTTGATCAGGTGACTTTGGCGACGGTCGCACCCGGTATTGCCGAAGCCTTGATTGCAACTGCGATTGGTCTGTTCGCAGCCATTCCAGCTGTATTGGCTTTCAACCATTTTACGGCCAAAGGTGAAACGGTCTACTCTGACCGTGCGCTGTTTGCTGAAGAAATGGTGGCGCTATTACAACGTCAGTCTGTGGGCGTAACTCAGGACAAAGACTAATGGCGATTCAAGGTTCAGGACGCTTTCAGCGTATTAAAAAGCCACTAAAAAGTGACATGAATGTGGTGCCGTATATCGATGTCATGCTGGTACTGCTGGTAATCTTTATGGTCACTGCCCCGATGATTACCAGCGGCATTAAGGTTGACTTGCCTCAGGCCAATGGATTGCCGATCGAATCCAAGGACGCCCCCACCATCGTCACACTGAAAGAAGATGGTTCATATTATCTAGAATATAAAAATCAGGCGACTGGCCCAGTCACATTGGAAGAATTGACGCGTACGCTTGTTGATGCCCAAACCCAGGCGCAAAATGACAACAAGGTGCTGAATGTCGTAATCAATGGCCACAATACTCGTCCTTATGGCGATGTCATGGCCTTGATGTCCAGCCTGCAGGATGCTGGCCTTTCTCAAGTCGGTTTACTGACCAAGCCATTAGAATAAAGTATGAAAGACTATAAAAAGCCACCATTTCAGAAAAAAGCCATCGCACTTGGATTCACCTTAGGCATCCATGCAGTGGCTTTGGTGGGCTTACTTTATCTGGGCATGAGTAATCCCCCTGAACCGCCAAAACAGATCAAAACCGTTCTGATCAAGCCAGAAGACCTTAAACCGGTGACTCGCGAAGAAACCGAATTTGAGGAAACTGCACATAAAAATGTCGCAGAAGAAATTACCCAGACTGCTGAACCCAGTATAGAACCTGCTCCAGTGGTTCCAACGACGGCGCCTGCCACACCTCCTGCTCCACCTGCACCTAAAGTCGATACACAAAAAGCCCAGCAGGAACTGAAAGCGGCAGAGGCAGCACAAGCCAAGGCTGCGCAGCAAGCAGCGGAAGCAGCAAAACGTGCCCAAGCCGCTGAACAGGCCAAACAAGCAGCAGCCAAAGCCAAAGCGGATGCAGCGCAAAAATCAAAGGCGGAAGCCGAAGCTGCACGTCAAGCTGAACTAAATGCACAGCGCAAAGCCGATGCTGCTCAAAAAGCCAAACTGGAAGCACAGAAAAAAGCTGACTTAGCTGCCAAGCAAAAAGCGGATGCTGCCACAAAAGCCAAAGCAGAGGCTGATGCCAAACGTAAGGCTGAAGCTGCTGCTAAAGCAAAGGCAGATGCGGCAGCAAAAGCCAATAATGATGCAGCGGCGAAACGTAAAGCAGACGCTGATGCGAAAGCTAAAGCAGACGCGGCAGCCAAGGCTAAAAATGATGCAGAGGCGAAACGCAAAGCGGACGCTGATGCGAAAGCTAAAGCCGATGCAGCGGCTAAAGCAAAAGCCGACGCTGATGCCAAACGCAAGGCAGATGCCGATGCTAAGGCCAAATCTGATGCAGATGCCAAGCGCAAAGCAGATGCCGAAGCAAAAGCCAGAGCTGATGCAGATGCCAAAGCTTCAGCCGCGAAACAGGCTGCTGAAGAAGCTGCACAGAAAAAAGCGGAATCAAAACGGATTGCATCCACTGCGAAGCGCGATTTTGAAAACAAAATCAAACGCGCCTGGGATACACCAGTCGGATCATCAGGCCAGCGTGCCACTGCACGTGTAACCCTGAATGATAATGGCGGTGTGGTCTCGGTCATTGTGAATTCAAGTGATTCAGACATGAAAGCCAGTGTAGAAGCTGCAGTCCGTGCTGCAGCACCTTATCCAATGCCATCCGATCCAGATGCACGCCGTGAAGCACGAAGCTTTACTTCAACCTTTACTGCGCAATAAAAACGGAGCCATCACATAAATAATATTGTGATGGCTTTTATTTTTTAAGCTAAACTTCACTTTAAATTGATTAAATAACATTCACTTTTCACAGTGTCATAACAGTTTGGTCATAAATTCATGGTTTTATTCTATTAAATCCATGCGATGATGTAGCCCAAGCACCTATACAATAAATCCGTTGATTTGAGTAAATAACGAATGATGGAAAAGACTCGCAAACATCTACTCTGCCTCGCAATCATTAGCACTTTAAGCCCTGTATTCGCAACCCAGTCCTATGCCCAATTGCATCTGGAAATTACCAAGGCACCTGAGGCAGCACCTAAAATTGCCGTTGTACCTTTCAGCCAGGATCAGAGCATTTATCCTATTGTGGAAAATGACCTGAATCGTTCTGGCCGCTTTACCAGTGCTTCAAAAAACCTGCCTGCAACAGCGACATTGAATAATCCGAATGCAGAAGCTTGGGCATCGGCTGGTGTTCCCTATGTGGTCACCGGTTCATCCAAGGCCACAGCCGATGGTTCTTTTGAAATCCAGTATCAGCTCTATGATGTCGAAAAAAAACAATATCTATTAAATGAATTGCTGACTGTTCCAGCCTCACGCACCCGTCAGGCAGCGCATATGATCAGTGATGCCATCTATCAGGCATTGACCGGCATTCCAGGTGACTTTAGCGGACGTATTGCCTATGTGCTGCGTAATCCTGCTACGCCGGAACAGCGCTATACCTTGCAGATTGCCGATACCGATGGTGAACAGCCAAAGACCATTTTGACCTCACGTGATCCAATCCTTTCTCCAGCATGGACACCAGATGCCAAAAAAATCGCTTATGTGTCCTTTGAAACCAAACGCCCGGCGATTTATGTACAGGATCTGGCGACCGGACAACGTGAAAAACTGGCCAGCTTCCGCGGCTTGAATGGTGCGCCGAGCTTCTCTCCAGATGGCAAGAGCATGCTGTTTACTGCTTCTATGCACGGCAATCCGGAAATCTACCAGATGAATCTGGAAACGCGTCAGCTACAACGTATGACCAATGACAGTGCCATTGATACTGAAGCACGTTATTCACCAGATGGAAAATCTTTTATTTTCACTTCTGACCGTGGCGGTTCTCCACAAATTTACCGCCATGATCTTGAATCAAGTAGCAATAAACGCCTGACCTTCCGTGGTGCATTCAACGCGCGCGGCACGCTGAGCGCAGATGGTAAAAAACTTGCATTAGTTCATCGTCCAAGCGGCAGTAACTATCGAGTTGCGGTTCAGGACATGACCTCCGGTGTGAACAATATTCTGACGCCAACGACGCTGGACGAATCGCCGAGCTTCTCACCAAATGGCCAGATGGTGGTCTATGCCACCCGTGAAGGTGCACGCGGACTCTTGTCGATCATGTCGCTGGATGGCCGCTTCCGTATGAATTTACCAAGTGAAACGGGTGAAGTCCGTGAACCGGCTTGGGCGCCAAAATAAGATTTTTATATTGATAAACCCTTTACCCCATAATCAAACTTCATGGAGATGAAGATGAACAAAGTAAAATTATTTGCCTTGCCACTTTTAGCAGCAGCTGTTGTCATGACAGGTTGTGCGAGCCGTAAGCCTGCCGCTGAAGTTCAAACGGGCGGTTTAGATACGACCGGTACAACAACTGTGAATACTCAAGGTCTGAGTGAAGATGCAGCACTGAATGCACAAAACATGGCAGGTGCTTCTGCAAAAGGTGTTACTGCAGAAAATAAAGCATTCTTGGCAAAACGCGTGGTGCATTTTGACTATGACAGTACTGAACTCAGCAATGAAGATCTAAATACGCTGCAAGCCCATGCGCAATTCCTGATGGCCAATGCCAATTCACGTGTAGCACTCACCGGCCATACCGATGAACGCGGTACCCGTGAATACAACATGGCACTTGGCGAGCGTCGTGCCAAAGCAGTAGAAAGCTTCTTGGTGACGACTGGTGTTAATCCTGGTCAACTAGAAGCAGTTAGCTATGGCAAGGAAATGCCAATCAATGCGGGCCATGACGAAAATGCCTGGAAAGAAAACCGCCGTGTAGAAATTAATTATGAAGCGGTACCACCATTGTTGAAATAATTTTCATTCATGATGGTTTCATCAAATAAAAAGCACTCAATCATGAGTGCTTTTTATTTGCTTCAATGAAAGAATCGGTCTACTTGGGAAGCTGATCTTGTTCAGCCGGATGCATCGATTCGATCAGGTCATGTTTATTGAATTGTTTGTACTCTGGTTTTGCTTCATAATCCCGCCAGGCTTCTTTCATCTTGTCTTCAGAGATATCATCTAAAGTAATGCCTTCGCTTGGCGTTGGAGTCGCATCAAACTTCAATGTTGTCATATCTGTGCTCCTATTCTCAATTTTCCTTTGTCTTCAACATAGCACTTTCCGCAGGAGTTGCAAGGGCAAAATCGATACAAATAATCCAGTTTAATTTTTCTTTTAGTACGTTCTCATCTAAAATATAGCCGCATATCGTTTTGATCATTTTTTCCCGATTTAAGTTTTGGAGTTTCCCCTATGTCATACCGCACTTTATCCCAGTTTTTACAACAACAAAGCGGGAATCTCACACCTGAACTTGCACAAGTTATTGAAACGATTGCAAACACTTGCAAAGACATTGATCAATTACTGCAAAAAGGTGCTTTAGCGGGTGTATTGGGAAGTGCACAGCATGAAAACGTTCAAGGCGAAGAGCAAAAGAAACTGGATGTCATTTCCAATGATTATCTGATTGAGGCTTTACAGCAACACCCGAATGTCGGTGGTTTGGCCTCAGAAGAACTGGATGAATTCACCCCTGCACAAGAAAATGGTCAATTTCTGGTCTTGTTCGACCCACTCGATGGTTCAAGTAATATCGATATCAATATGTGTGTGGGTACGATTTTCTCGATTCTTCCTGCGAAAAATGCCGTGACTCAGGCCGAAGACTTTATGCAAGCCGGTGTCAATCAAGTGGCTGCAGGTTATGTACTGTATGGTCCATCGACCATGATGGCATTGACTGTCGGTGCAGGCGTAGTGTTCTTTACCTTTGACCCGGAAACTCAAGAATTCCTGCTAACTTCTGAAGCGATTCAAGTCGCTGCAGATACCAAAGAATATGCGATCAATGCCTCGAATCAACGCCACTGGGAAGCACCAGTACAACGTTATATCGATGAATTATTGGCAGGCAAAACCGGTCCTCGTGAAAAAGATTTCAATATGCGCTGGGTTGCCTGTATGGTGGGCGATATTCACCGTATTCTTTGTCGTAGCGGTATCTTCATGTATCCATACGACTTTAAAGATCCGGCTAAAGCTGGTCGTCTGCGTTTAATGTATGAAGCCAACCCAATGAGTATGCTCATGGAGCAGGCTGGCGGCGCATCCACCACAGGCCGTGTCCGTATTCTGGAGATCGAACCAACTGATCTACATCAACGTGTGCCAGTGATTATCGGTTCTAAAAACGAAGTTGATCTTGTGACCAGCTATCATAACTAATTTTTTATAGCGGTAGCCGATATTGAATCGGCTACCGTGGATTATATCTCCCATGCCAACTTTTTTTCTTGATTCAAAAGACAATCCAAAAATTAAACACTTACGTGGTTTGATTGAACAAAACACCTATCGTAAAAAACAGGGGCAAACTGTGCTGGAAGGCACGCATCTGTCTCTCGCCTGGCTGCATGAAAACCGTAAAATTGATTCGATTTTTACCACTGAACATGCACTTTCGCATCCTGATTTCGAGAAAATTCTCGCAAAATACACAGGGATGGTCTTTGTTTTAAGCGAATCTTTATACAAAGATTTAAGCACCTTAGGAACGTCTTTAGCCTGTTTAGCTGTGGTCACTTTACCAACAGCAAATTATGCATTGGATTTTAAAGCAGACACTTTGATTCTGGAAAATGTACAGGATCCGGGTAATGTAGGCACCCTGCTTCGCTCTGCTGCTGCTGCCGGTATTGAACAGATTGTGTGTACCAAAGGTTCTGCATCGCTCTGGTCTCCACGCGTATTACGTGCCGGTATGGGTGCACATTTCACGCTGCAAACCTTTGAAAATATTGCGCTTGAACAAATTCTTGAGCAATTTCAAATCCCTGTCTATGTAACCAGCTCACACCGTGCTGAAAGCCTGTATTCAAAAGACTTACGTAAACCTTGCGTGTGGATTCTGGGTAATGAAGGCCAAGGCGTGTCTGATTATGCGATGCAACATGCTGAAGCCGTTAGCATTCCGCAACCTGGAGGTCAGGAATCACTGAATGTCGCAATTGCCGGTTCGATCTGTTTCTTTGAAATGGTACGTCAACGTATCTAATTAGGGATTTAGGTTACAGTGTTTTAATACGGCCCTGCCCGTGTATAAAATAGATTAAACTACAAAAATAATAAACTTAATTGTCAACCAAACCAGGATTCCCAACGTTATATGATTATGAACTTGGGAATAATGGTGGGTGTCCAATGACAGGATTTTCCATCTCTATGGATTTAGCACCAAAACAGTTGCAAACACACGATGTAAGTATTCTGAAGAGTACGGCTGAAGCACGTCTGAAGAATTTTATGCAGGATGTGACTGGGCGTGCCTTGGTGATGATGGAAAGTGCGACTCAAGGTCATCATGGTATTGCTATGGATCTGGTTCAGGAAGCTTTCATTTCCTTACACAAATCCTATGCAGAAAAAAGCACTGAAGAATGGTATCCCCTGTTTTATACCATTCTCAACAACAAGTTACAGGACTGGCGTCGTAAAGAGTCACGGCGTGGTCAAATGTTTTCATTTTTCAAAAAAGTCAGTCTCGATGATGACGAAATTGAATTTGATGATGTCGTCGATGAATCAACACCAACGCCGCTGGACTTTCTCTATCAGGCAGTCACTGCTGAAGAAATCCAGGAAGCGATTGCAAAATTGCCTGTGCGTCAGCAGCAGGCATTTATGCTCAGAGCCTGGGAAGGATTTGATACGCATACCACCGCACAAATTATGAACTGCACAGAAGGCAGTGTAAAAACCCATTATCACCGTGCTATCCAAGGCTTACGTGCCTCTTTAGCACATTTAAATCCATATCTGGGAGGGTCATCCGAATGAATCAAGATGATTTCTTAAAACAAGTAACTTCCAAACTTGATGGACTGGCACAACAACATAAAGACAAACCTGTTGTCATGCACCATGTTCTTGAAGAAATTCAGGATTCAAAACACTCACGCTTTGCATTTCTAAAAATGTCAGGTTTTGCTTTGGCAGCTGCGATTGCAGGCGTTGTGATATTACCAAATCTTTCGGACCATAACGAACCACAAACTCAAATGGTGTCAGTCCCAAAACTGTCTCCGCAAATGCTTGAAGATTTAGAAATGTTAATGGTTTTAGGTGAGGACAAAGTTCCACATGGCAGCTAAAAAATTGGCGATTGCTTTTTGTGCATTCAGTTTTCTGCAAACCAGCTTTGCAGGATTTGAACGTTTTTGGCTATTTTCCAAGGATGCGAATACCCAAGTAACTGATACTTGGGATAGTCTTTCTGATTCTGAACAATTGGCACTGATTAAACGTTACCAATCTCTAAAAGAAATCCCCGAACAACAACGTGTCAGCTTGCAGCAGCGTATGGACTGGTTTACTCAACTCCCTGATGCGGAAAAACAAAGAATGCGTGAGACTTGGCAAATGATGAGCAGTCAGGAACGCAAAGAACTGGGCGCACGTATGCAAAAAGCGTCTCCTGAGCAACGCCTTGCCATTCGCGAAGAATACATTCTCAAATATCAGCAAGTGACTCAGCAGCCTAACTCGCATTAAAAACTTAATATAAAAAAGCCTCCATATGGAGGCTTTTTTGATGTTTCAATCATATTTTATTTTCTTAAGCGGCGATAACCTACTAGTCCTAATAATCCTAGTAGCCCCCACATTCCAATTGCCCCACCACCACTTGAGGACGTATTCGTATTTTTAACTGTATTACGTAACAAGATTATCGCTTTTTCTGACATTTTTTCATCAGCATCGAAAATCGCATAATCCATGCTGTAATTTGCCTGGCTTAAATTATTTTTTACACTAAATGTCAGCTGTCCACCATAACAGGTCTGATTTTGATAGGTATCAGGACATGCTCCTTGTCGCTCTGCCTTCAGTGAAACTCCCGCAGGCAGCTTAACAATATGAATCGGGATCTCTTTTCCATCTTTATCTTGATAAAAAGCCGACTTTCCTGATGGTAGAGGCCCATCCCCATCATCACTATCATTTTCAAGCGGATTTACCGTCACTGTAAGATTATTCTCTGGACTAAGCCAATATTCATCATCTTTTGCAATCGGTGCAATGTTGTTAAAAGCTGCTCTTAAGAGGCCAGCACTGCTCGCACCTGTAGCCCGGTCTTTAAGGGTATAACTACAGAACTCCATATCAACCGAACTGGTCTGCTTACCATCAGTGCGATACATCATGATCCGGTTTAAATCAGGTTTCCACTCACATTTAAGATTTGGATCATTTGGATTTCCTTCCACAGTGGTCGAATTGCCTGTACCAACTAACTTACCAACACCTAAAGTTTTTACACTGACCTCATAATTTTGTGAATTTAAGGCTTTAATTTGAATCTTATCATTGGTTAGAGTTTCTTGAGGCATAGCCAAGATAAAAGGATTAATATAGATTGCACGATATTTCTGATATTGCTTGGTATATTTAAGCAAATCCTGATAACTTTTCAATTCTTCCTTTAAACCAGAAAGCTCATTTTCTGGAGTATTTTTATCAGCAATGATTTCTTCGAGATCATCTATATTCTCCTGATAAAAGTCATTGAGTTCTACCAAACTCTTATTTTGCAAGTCCGTAATATCGGCTGCAGTCAAACGTCGGATTTCAACTGAGCCGATCTCGCAGGTATTTTTTGCACTTGGATCAAATGTTAATGTGGATCCAATCACACGATCAATACCACGCTGGTCTTGTTCAATACAGCCACTCACCCCGATATCTACCAAATCCGTTGCGGTCTGATTATCACGCGGGTAATACAGCCCTAAATAGCGATTATCAATAGCAGGCTCAATATAATTTGTTAATAAACTGATGATTATATTGTTAGAGACATCAAGATTATTTGAAGTAGTATCTTCGTCTAATTCTGGCAATACGCAACGTGATGGCCCAGTCGTTTGAATTGCATTTCGAATTGTAGAAAATTCAACACGTTGTGCCTTGGTCGGATTTCCCTGATTTAAGGCATATTCACAAGACAGGCCTTGGTTAAAGGCTAAAATATTGAAATTAAAATACCTAAACCCGGTATTGTCATAAAATAAAGTAGATTGGGCTGTATTTTCAACAATAGTATTACTTAATGCAGTTAAACTGGAGAATTTACTGAGCGGACGATTAACTTCATTCGTCATACGCACAATATGTCCTGTGGTACTGGCAGTATTCTTCGCAATAGTAGAGTTAACAATTTCTACTGTGGCATAGCCACAAAAATCAATAATACTGTTAGCAGTGTCTGAACCATTTTTAACAATACTACTGGAATTAATTTTCACATTGGTTTGAGTTGTACCTAAATTTCCCTGACAATCCATCGCCAGAACACTACCATATGAACTCGCCTGATTTTTTTGAATCAAAGAATCCTGAATGACAATATTCCTTTCCGTATTCATTGCTACACTATAAATCGCACCACCTTCTGCAGCTGCTCGGGAATTTACTATTTCACTGGTATTAATACTTAAAGGCCCTGCTACATAAAAAGTACCGCCATTACCTTTATCCAAGGTATTTATTGCTGCATAGCCATCCTTTAAGATCAGATGATGAATTTCCAGACTGGATTGACTGGCCATACTATTAAATAATCTGGTTTTCCCCTGGCCCGAAATAGTACTTTTTAAAGCCTCCCGGGTTGGATATAACAGCGTAATCGGACTACGACTAGCATAGTTAAGCGGAGTTTTCCCATAAATTTTGAGCGCTGACTCTACGATCAGCTCTTTATCTAATTTGTACTCGCCTGCTTCAAGCTGAATCACATCTGCAGCTGAACCATCCAATCGAAGCGTACGTCCTACATTACATCCGCCATAAGATTTATCCAGTTTTGCAGTTTTAATGGCTTCTCGCAAAGAACAGGCATTATTATTCTCGCCATCTTCATCAGCAAAAGTAGTTACATATATCGTTTTATCTTCGGCTGCCATCAAACTCATGGCAGATAAAATCATGGCCGCAAGCAGTCCTTTTTTATAATTTTTCATGATTTTTCCTTAATCTTTTAATCCACGGCGTAAACCTATTAATCCGAGTAAAATCAGTAGTCCACCACCCCCCCATGAGCCGCCTGAAGTTTTGACTGCTTTGTCTTCCATTTCATTTTTTGGCTCCTGAACAATTTGAGTAGTAATAGTCAAATAAGGTTTACTTTTATTAAACCGTGTAGATGAGGTCACCACTTGTAGTTCGAAAATATCTGCTCCATGCCAGGTAGAATCGGGGGTATAAACGACATTGCCATGAATATCGATGATTGTTTTACCCTTGGAAGCTGTTTTGGTTTGTACCACTTTCAAACAGCCATCTTGCCAAGGCTCCCCCGTCGGATTCTGACCAACAATGGCATTACACTGTTCTTTTGGAATTAAATCACTATCTCCCAGATAAGATTCAATTGAAAACTTGGCAATTTCACCCTTTAACAGATCTTGTCCCACCAGACTGCCTGAGATTGGTATCGTGATTTCAACAGCACCACGATCACAAAACAGATTATCCATCAAACGGTTGATCCCGCTCTGATCTGCCGCTTCACATGCTACCGTTGGATTTGCTAAACTCAATCCTGTGCCTCTATTCACAATCGGTGATTCACTCACAAGGATATAGTTCAACAAAATTCGTGGGCGCATATAACCGAGAAATTGTCCTTTAGGAACGCTATATGGACAAAGTATGGCATTATTATTTTCTTGTAGGGTCTGACAAATACCTTCACTTTTATCTGAGGATTCAGCAAAAAGTCGTGTACCACTCCAGAACTGGTTCGGCGCGACGGCATCCCCTACACCACACGAGGCTGTCAGCAGATTATTTTGCGACACAGACTTATCACCAGTGATAATTTGGCAATCCTGTGTACCATTTCTTAAAATAATACTATTCGCTACATAAGCTCTTCCATACGGTGCATGGATATTTAAAGCAGTATTTTCATTGTCAACTATGGTGAGATTATTCAATCCCATCCCGTCCAGGACATTAATAAATACACCCTTATTTTTTAATATCGTACTACTTAATACCTCCCCACTAATACCTTGATCTTTACTGGAGTCAGCAAACTGTCCCGCGCTATAAATATTGGTCGCGGAATTATCCAGTGTCTGATTATTTTTAAGTACACTTTGATAAATGAGGAAAGCAGGTAGCTCGCTATACAGGATCCCGCCTCGTTGGGCTTTATTATTTTCGATCAGACTATTTTTAATTTGTGCACGGCTTGTTAAGTTCTGACCAAACTTGCCAGCATTATAAATTGCCCCACCCAAGTTGGCAGCAGCATTAAATAGACGGTTATATTCTAGAATTAGCTGACCTTTATTATAAATTAGGCCACCTTGTTCAGCACAACTGGTTTTACCACAGCCTTCAAGATCCAGTTCTTTCAAATTTAACTGAACCAATGTATCTGTACTGTTGATCCGGAAAAGGTTATCAGTACCTTTCATTTGAATATGAGCATTATGCAAGCCTAATGCTTTTTCATCCGTACTGAATTCGCCATCACTTTCTGCGACCGCACGGATGGTAAGAGATTTTTTAATCGCGATATGCTGGTTCAACACATAGGTATTTTTTTCTTTTAAAATAATGGTACTGGATGAGTTCTCCCCACCACACCCCATAAAACCTGATTTAGCTAAACCACGGTTAACATACTCAACAGCTTCTCGAAGTGAACATTCCTTGTCATCTTTTTCAATATCTTCTGTAGTGGTTACAATAATATCTGCACTATACGACTGCCCCGCTATACATAGCAAAGCTATGCCTATGCTCTTCTTGAGCATAACCTTCTCCTTAATTTTTATTTCTTTCTTTTTCTTCTAAAGTTGCAGAATCCTTGCAACAGCGAATTATTTTGCCTTACTGTGTCATAGACTGAGTAATTACTCAAGAATTTTTATATTTTACCGATATTCGTCAATCAAGGCATATATCTGCCGCAGATTAGCATTGCTGACTTTCAATTTTTCCCCTTTAAGCAATTGAATAATCTGCTCTAATCTTTGAAGCAGCACTGAAGTTTGATGCGGCCCATGGCTTAGTAAATAGTCAAAGATTTGAGGGTCTAAATGGATCCCACGACGATCGAGCACCGAGGAAACCAGCGCATAGCGATCAGCATACAAACTGCCACTCGGAACACGAGTACTGACCGCCTGCGTGAGACGGGATTGTAAATCTGGCAATTCAAGTTTGAGTTCGATAGGTGCAAAACGTGATGAAAACACCAACTGCCCACCACCTTCATTATTATAATTAATCAAGTGAAAGACTGCGCGTTGCCAATGGGGTACGCCGCTAATTGCTTCAATATCATCGAGTGCTACCAGATCAAAACGATCCAGAGAGGTAATCGCCTCAGTGGGTGCATCTAAAAGCTCAAGCAAAGATGCCTGAATTGCAGATTTGCCCACTTCCAGATAAGAGTCACAGATGGCAGATAATAAATGACTTTTACCTGTACCGGCTCCACCATAGACATAAAATTGGTTGATCAGGCCTGCATGTAATTGACGGACAGCATCAATGACATGCCCCCAACCCGGCCCTGAAAAATCACTGATTCGGGCATCGAGCTGAGGTTCTATATCTAACTGCAATTGACGCATACGATTTTTTGGCCTTATGAGTCTTTACGATGTGGATCATGAATTTTACTTGAGTTCTCCTCTGCTTGCAGCGGTTTTTTCTGTGGCTTTTTCATTTCAATATCAACATCTAAGTCTGCTGTTTCAATATTGATTGAACCGGTAGATGCATCTTGTATGATAACAGCCTGATCACCATAAAATGGCGTATGTTCATAATACTCACGGATATGCCGCAGTAGTACTACAATCACGGCAGCCACCGGCAAGGCAATCAGCATGCCTAGAAATCCGGCCAGTTGTGCACCCGCCAGAACTGCAAACACTACCGCTACAGGAGAAAGACCGATTTTATCACCTAGCAAGAACGGTTGCAGAATATAACCTTCGACTGCCTGCCCCACCATAAAGACAATCCCGACCAATACCAGTTGCCACCAGTCGATTCCAAATTGGAAAAAGGTTGCAATGACTGCGGCAATAATTCCAACCGCAAAACCAAGATACGGAATGATACTGCACAATCCGGCAATCATCCCGATGATCAAGCCAATCTCTAGGCCAATCAGTTGCAGTCCCACTGCATAGACTACGCCTAGCAGAACCATGACCAGGAACTGACCTTTGACAAAGGCACCTAAAACACTATGACATTCACTCACAATAGTTAAGGTTGTTTTTTCATAAGGACGGGGAATCAGGCGGCGTAAGCTGTCCAGCATACGATCCCAATCCAGCAAGAAATAAAAGGCAATAATCGGAATCAGGACAATCGTGCCACCAATCTGGATAAAATTCAGACCAGATTGTGCCAGTTTCAGCAGCATTGCCTGAATACTGTCAGCACTATAATTGGTCTGGACATAGTCCATCACCACGGAGGAAATCTGATCGGTATCAATCTCCATCGGGACCAGATTAAAGCTATCGGAAAGCCAAGGTAGAAACGTGTAATTGATCCAGTGAATCCCGGCCGGAATGCTATCACGCGCATACATCAGCTGCTGCCAGACCAGTGGCACCAGATACCACATCACCAAGGTGACCACGACCCCAATCCCGATAAATACGATACTGATCGAGAGCCATCGAGCCAGCCCAATGCGGTGCAAAACATCGACCAGTGGGCTAAATAAATAAGCAATTAGAAAAGCTGCCACAAAAGGAACCACAACTGGTTTAAGCAGATATAAAACCCAAAGTATCAATGCTATACCAGCAAGTATAAGAATGCGCCGTAAAGTACGATCGACCATAGAATCTTGCCTTTTCTCTATTAATCATTCTAAAAATTAAAATATTTTAATAAAGATAGCATTTTAGGCCACAAATACCATAAGAGTTTTACATATTCAGGTTATAATCGCACCCGCGAATGCGGAGACTTCATTATGAGCAACTCAACTTCTACCCCAAACACTGGTTTAAGCTACAAAGATGCAGGTGTCGACATTGAGGCGGGCGACGCGTTAGTCGATCGTATCAAATCTGTCGCTAAGCGTACCTCACGTCCCGAAGTTATGGGCGGTCTAGGTGGCTTTGGTGCACTTTGTAAAATTCCTAAAGGTTATGAAGAACCTGTTCTCGTATCTGGCACAGATGGTGTTGGTACAAAATTACGTCTGGCACTGAATTTGAACCGTCATGACACAATTGGTCAAGACCTGGTTGCAATGTGCGTGAATGACCTTCTTGTCTGTGGTGCTGAACCACTGTTCTTCCTTGATTATTATGCAACTGGTCACTTAAATGTTGATGTTGCTGCAAATGTAGTCACTGGTATTGGCGCTGGTTGTGAACTTGCTGGCTGTGCATTAGTTGGCGGTGAAACTGCTGAAATGCCAGGCATGTATGAAGGCGAAGATTACGATCTTGCAGGTTTCTGTGTCGGTGTTGTTGAGCAAAGTAAAATTATTGATGGCTCTAAAGTCAAAGCGGGTGACGTTTTAATTGGTGTAGCTTCTTCAGGTGCGCACTCAAACGGCTACTCACTGCTTCGTAAAATCCTGGACGTGAAAAACGTTGACCTGAATCAAATCGTCGATGGCCGCCCACTTGCAGATGTTGCAATGGAACCAACACGCATTTATGTAAAACCAATTCTTGAACTGTTAAAACACGTTGATGTCCATGCGATGGCACACATCACCGGTGGTGGTTTACCAGGTAACTTGCCTCGCGTACTTCCAAACGGCGCTCAAGCGCTTGTGAATGAATCTTCTTGGGAATGGCCTGAGCTATTCAAACTTCTACAACGCGAAGGTGGTGTAGAACAGTTTGAAATGTACCGTACTTTCAACTGTGGTGTCGGCATGGTCGTTGTGGTTGATGCAGCAGATGCAGACAAAACTGTTGAATTACTTAACCAGCTTGGCGAAAAAGCATGGGCAATGGGTCAGATTCAAGACAATGCTGAATCGGTTGCAGGTGCAGACGAAAAAATTCGTGTGATCTTCGCGTAATTTCGCATGATTAAAATTGCTGTACTTGTTTCAGGTAGCGGATCAAATCTGCAAGCCTTGATGGATGCCAATCTTTCAGGGCAAATTGTGGGCGTAATTTCCAATAAACCTGAAGCCTTTGCTTTAACGCGTGCACAACAGGCAGACATTCAGACTGCAGTTATTGAACACAAGCAATATCCGAATCGTGAAGCTTTTGATGATGTCATGCATCAACAGCTTTCGGACTGGGATGTAGATCTGGTGGTACTTGCCGGCTTTATGCGAATTTTAAGTGAAAAGTTTGTGAAAGCCTGGGAAGGCAAAATGTTGAACATTCATCCTTCCCTATTGCCTTATTATAAAGGCATGCATACGCATCAGCGTGTACTCAATACCGGTGATGTTCTGCATGGCTGTACAGTGCATTATGTTACGGCTGAGCTGGATGCAGGGCAAGCGCTTGCTCAAGGTGTTCTCAAGGTTTCTCACCACGATACGGTAGAAAGCTTGGCAACACGTGTGCATACCCTCGAACATGTGATCTATCCACAAGTTGTAGAATGGATTTGTAGCGGAACGATTCAACATACTGAAGATGGTGTGCTGTATCGAAATGAGAAAATGCAAGCGCCTGTTCAATTCTGCAAGTTTTAAAAAAGTTTAGAAATAAAAAACGCATCCTCGGATGCGTTTTTTTATTTCCAATACATTCGATGACTCAGGCAGACTGTTGCTGAATCAATTGCTTTACCAAGCTCGCGACTTGATCAGGTTGTTCCAATGGGAACATATGCCCGCCATCGACTACGGTAAAAGGAATACCAAACTTCTTTTGCACTTGCTGCGGGAACTTGCGGGCCAGAAATGGACCTTTCTCGGCAACGACCAAATGCACAGGAATTTTTGGTTTTGCCTGAGGCAACCACCATAGCGATGGATTGGTTCTAAAGACTGCCACCTCATCCATTTTAGGAATAGTGAGTTCTACCCCGCCTCGGATGGGATCCTCTTGCAAGGCATAATCAATATAAGCTTGGAAGCAATCTGCATCAAAATCCTGATAAAAACCTTTAGGGCGCAGCAATTCAGCGGCTTGTTCACGTGAATCCCAATGGTCACGACGGCGTTTGGACAGACCGGCTGGAGACATTTTATCCAAAGCTTTTAAGCGCAAAGTCTTGGCAATATGCAAGGCAAAGGCTTCTTTGCCCATAATCATCGGCGGGTCCAGCATGATCATTTGTGAAAATAGTTCCGGACGCTGCAAAGCCGCTTGCAGAGTTAACACGGACCCCAAAGAATGCCCCAGACCAATGACAGGTCGCCCATGTGACTGGCGCACAATACTGTCAATCACTTGCTGGGTCAGGCTTTTCCAGTGGTTATCAACCGGATAACGTTTATCCGGCCCCAAAAGCGGCACATAGATAATATCGTAATCATCTTGCAATCCATCAAACAGCTTTTGATAGACTTTGGATGGCACGCCATTGGCGTGCGCGAAATGAATCAATGGTTTCATTGCAGTGTTGTACTATTTTCTGACTGAAGCTTCTGTGCAACCGAAGAAGCAATTCCATCCCCAATCGATGAACCCATACGACCCAAGACTGATTCAAATGGACTATATTCAATGGTGTAATTCAACGCTTTTTCAGTTTTCAGTTCACGTTTCAAAGTATTTAAGCTACCGATACGATCCGCAATTCCTAATTTCACCGCCTGATCACCGGTCCAGAACAAGCCAGAGAAAATAGCAGGATCATTGGATTTCAATTTATTGCCACGTCCTTGTTTAACTGCATTAATAAAGTGACCATGCACATTATCCAGCACACCCTGTACGTGGGCTTTTTGCGCAGGATCAACCGGCTGAGTCATAGACAGCAAAGCTTTATTTTCACCTGAAGTCATGGTGCGATCTTCAACACCTAATTTTTGCAATAGATTAGTCACACCATAATTCGGCATGATCACCCCAATTGAACCGACCAAGCTCGATGGATTGACAATAATTTCATCCGCAGCTGAAGCAATATAATAAGCACCTGAAGCACCAGTATCGCCAATCACGGCATACAATTTTTTCCCAGAATGCTGTTTTTTCAGATACTGAATTTCTTGCCAGATTTCATCGGACTGTACCGGTGAACCGCCAGGTGAGTTGATATTCAGCACCACTGCTTTACTTTGTTTATTTTCAAAGGCTTTTTTCAATGATTTGATGGTATTGCTACTGTTGACGCTCTGCTTGTCGGCTGCAATCGTACCCACAATATCCACGACTGCGATATGCGAACCCGCAGCAGCGCTAGCATCTGAAGAAACTGAACTACAGCTTTTGCCTAATGCCAAAATGACAACAAGCAGATAAGCAAAAGTCAGAAATTTAAAGAAAATTCCCCAACGGCGTGCACGGCGCTGTTCTTCTACCGAAGCTAAAACTGCTTTTTCAAGCAATTTCCATTCCGGACCAGTCGGTTGAACTGGCTGTTGCGTATTTTGTATTTGATTTTCAGGTTTTGGTGGCCAATCGGACATAAATAATCCAATAAATTGATTTATATTGAATCCATTATATACACTGAATCGGGTAATTCTGTCTAAACAAAACGTTTTCGCCTATAATAAATTTTGTTCTCTTTTTTTGTACTTAGACGAAATCAATGACGAAACAGGGCTCACGGAATTCAGCTTACGGATTACTCAAATACATTAGCCGCCAACCGCTTCCGGTTTCTCGCTGGATGGCCCGTATTCTGGCCTTTATTGTGAACAGTTTTAAAGTCACTAAAACTTCGGAAGTCATTCGTCTCAACCTTGAAATCAGTCTTTCAGAACTGTCTAATCAGGAACGTGAACAGATTAACCGTGCTGCGGTTCGCAATGAATTAATGTCATATTTCGAGTTCTTTACTATTTGGGGCTCAAGCAATCAGAAAAATCTTAAACGCGTTCATCGCGTTATTGGCGAAGATCTACTTCATGATGCCATTGCACAAAATAAAGGCCTCGTGTTAATCGTGCCGCATTTTGGTACCTGGGAAATTATGAATGCCTATATTGCCCAGTTCACTTCAATGACCATTATGTATAAACCTGTGAAAAATCAGGCTGCAGATCAATTTGTACGGGCTGCCCGTAGCCGGGAACAGGCGCATCTGGTACCGACTGATGAATCGGGCGTCCGTCAGATTTTTAAGGCCTTAAAACAAGGCGGCACTACGGTCATCCTGCCGGATCATACCCCGAATATCGGTGGTGAATATATTCCCTATTTCGGCGTGCCTTTGGCCACGAGTAATTTGAGTGCTAAACTGATTCAAAAGACCAAAGCGCGTGCCCTGTTTTTATATGCCTTGCGTAATACTGATGATGGATTCGATATCTTTATCGAAACGGTTGATGAAAAAATTTATAGTGGCAATGCCAATCAAGGCACGCAAGTCATTATCAATAGTATTGAAAATTTAATTCGTCGCCATCCGGAACATTATCACTGGAGTTATAAACGTTTTAATGCGCATCAAGACTTAGGAAATCTCTATAAACTTGAACATGAACAAGCTCTGAACAAAGTAAATGCGTTGAGAACACAAGAACTACATGAAGTTTCGCCCATATTGGAATCAGTCACTTAAAGGCTGACGATACAACCACTGCCATCCATGTCGTTCGGCAGAAAGCACCAGTTTTGAGCCTTGTTGCTGGAAGTGCACACTCCCCTGTTCTGCCGTGGTCAATAATGGAATATTAAGAGCTTTTAACCGTTGCTGCGTCAGTTGGCTCGGGTGGCCATAACGGTTAAATTTCCCAGCCGAGGCAATCGCCAGTTTAGGCTGCAAAACTTCTAAAAATTGATAGGCTGAACTGTGCTGACTGCCATGATGGCCGAGTACCAGCACATCGACCTGAAGTTCGGGATAGTCTTGGAGCAGCTGATATTCAGTCTCCCAGCCCGCATCGCCCATCAGTAAAAAGTTTTGATACGGTCCGGCATTTTTGATTTGCAGATATACCACACAAGAGCGGTCATTTTTATTGAAGTTTGGCATATTTAACTGCTGCTGCCGAGGTGCCAGAATTTTAAAGTTAATCGTCTCAGACCATTGCCATTGCTGTCCTGCATAACAAAACTGAAAGCTTGAAGAAGCAGCTGTTTCAGGCATCTGATTGGATGACACTTGTCGGATGTTTAGTTGATCTTTAATGCTGTGATATGCACCGCTATGGTCCTGATCCAGATGGGTCAAAATCAGTTGATCCAGTTCCCCAACACCTTGCACAGATAGAAACGGCCTAATCACTTGTCGACCAATACTGAATTTTTCTTCATTATAATAACCACCCATGTCGATCATCATGCTCTTTTGCCCTTCCCGAATGAAGATGGCCTGTCCCTGCCCGACATCCAGAACAGACAGCTGAAATGCATGCTGATTAAGTTGAGGAATGCACAGTGGTACACAGGCAAGTGCTGTCCAGCTTTTGGGCACTAAGCCACGCGGTAAAAAGACAATTAATAAGCCCAAAATACATAGAGCAATCATCCAGACATTCATGGCCACAGGAATCAGTTGCGGTGCAAACAGCCGATCAAGCAGATTCAAAAATGCCAGCAGTATATGAATAAAAATATCATTGAGCTGAAACAGCAGACTCGAAAGTGGTTCAGAAATGAAAAATAATAAAGCCGCCAGAATATCTACGGGAACTATTAGCAGGCCAATCCACGGGATGGCTACTAGGTTGCTTAGCGGGGTAATCCAAGCCACCTGCTTAAAAAACAGCATCATTAAGGGAAACAGGGCCAGAAAAATTTTCCACTGCGACTCCACTAAAACTTTCATTGCAAAATACAGCCATTGTAATGCTGTTTGTATTGTTTGATGCGGTTGCTGCTGAATGGTTTGATAGATTCGCAGCAAGACAAAACAGGCTCCATAAGACAGCCAGAATGCGGCCGATAAAATACTAAAAGAGTCAAACAACAACAATAAGGCAGCACTTAAAATCAACAGTTTTAATGGCTGCACACTTTGCCTGAGCAACAGCGTAAAAGTCACAATCACACAAATCAGTAAAGTGCGTAACGCCGGAATTTCAAAACCGACGAAGGCACAATACAGCAGTACACATAATAAAAAAGGCAGACTCAAAAAATACTGCCTTGGCCATTTCAGATAAATCTGCGGTGTGTACCTTGAAATCAGATATTGCAACGTACCACAGACAATAAAGGCAAAGATCAGGACATGCGGTCCGGAAATCGCCAGTAAATGACTCATGCCAAAACGCTGGAATTTCTGCTCAGTTGCTTGATCCAAAAAACTTTCATCACCGCTTAATAAAGCCAGTAACAAGCCTTTCTGCTGTACCGGCTGTCTGGTCACAAACTCTCTTAAAGCCAGTCGCTGTTGCTCTACCCAAAGCAAAAATCGCTGATCCAACTTTTGTTGCTGGCGTAGATATTTGCCATGACCTAGTGCATAGAGTTGTTGCGGTTGCAACTCCTGAATGCTTTTGATCCGGAAACCGGCCATAACATTTTGCTGCAATGCCCACTTTTCTGCATCAAAAGCACCCGGTGTGGCATAACTATGGTTAGGTCTAATCTGGCCTTGTAATAAATAATAGTGTTCCAGTTCAAGAGTCTGCTGTTTGGTTTCATCATTTACTAAACTGGATGTGACAGGATCTGAAACTGGCAGAAAACCCATCCATTTGACTGTAGTGCCATCAGGGTTAAGCACATGCAGGGCTTGCTGGATATTCTGATCGCCCAGTTTATTCAGCTCTTTGATATAGACCACGATTTCTTTTTCAGAGACCGCGTGCTCTCGTTTGGATAAACGTTCAGCCAATTGCAGATTGGCATAAGCATGACCTAAAAATAGTCCCAAAAGCAGGCTTGATCCAGTGATCAACAAGCTTCGCAGTGGTGTATTCAAGATGAGCTTTAATTTATGGCAACACAGATACCACAACAGCGCAACGATCAAAACTGCCGTTCCGCTCAGTTGAACAGACAGGAAACTTTTCCCCATACACGCAAGGCCTAAAATCCAGCCAATACATAGCCACTGCAACATTGAATCTTATTCTGTCTTGTTATTATTTTGCCCAATAATAAAGCCCACCGGAGTGAGCTTCAATCAAATGCGAATATTCTCGTTATTTATGGTTCAATCCAGAGACCATCCTGCATATGTAAAATCCGATCTGCTGCATGGGCTAGCTGTTCATCATGCGTCACAATCAGCATCGCCATATTGAACTCACGTTGCAATTCGGTCAGCAGTTCAAAAATCTTTGCTGCAGTCTTGCGGTCTAGATTTCCGGTCGGTTCATCGGCCATCATCAGTTTAGGTTTACCGACCACTGCACGCGCCAAAGCTACACGCTGACGCTCACCTCCGGATAATTCACCCGGCTTGTGAGTCAGACGATGCGAAAGCCCAACACGTTCCAGCAAATATTCGGCCTGCTGTTTGGCTTCCTTAAACTTCATGTTGTCGCGTAACATCAGCGGCATGGCCACATTTTCCAGTGCCGTAAATTCTGGCAACAGGTGATGAAACTGATAAACAAAGCCCAAATGCTCATTCCGCACATAACCGCGTTCTGCTTCAGACAAGGTATCAAAACGGCGGCCATTCACCATGACCTGACCTGACGTCGGGCGATCCAATCCACCCAAAACATGTAATAAGGTACTTTTGCCTGAACCACTTGAACCTACAATCGAAACAAACTCACCTGCTTTTACCTGTAGCGACAAGCCGCGAATCACATCGACAGTGGCCTTGCCATCGGTAAAGGATTTGTGAATATTCTGGGCATCTAAAATCAGATTACTCATAACGCAAAGCCTCTGCCGGTTGAATTTTTGCTGCACGTAAAGCCGGATAAATTGTCGCGACAAAACTGAGTGCCAGTGACAAGCCTACAATCACCAAGACATCCTGCCAGCGCAGATACGAAGGTAAGTAGTTAATAAAATAGGCATCAAACATATTCAGGCCTAAAGTATTGTTGAGCCAGCCAATAAAGCTACTGATACTGGTTGCCGCAATAATCCCGAGGATGGCCCCTGCACAAGTTCCAATCACCCCAATCACGGTACCTTGCACCATAAAGATTTTGGTAATGGTGGCAGGTGAAGCCCCCAAAGTTCTTAAAATGGCAATGTCCGATTTTTTATCCGTCACCACCATCACCAGTGAAGACACAATATTAAATGCCGCCACCAGCACGATCAGGAATAAAAGCAGGCTGACCATGGCTTTTTCCATCTGAATCGCGCTGAACAGATTACCATGGGTATAAGTCCAGTCCGAAGCATAGAAATTCCCCGGCAAATCACGCACAATTTCCTGAGACACTTGTGGTGCCAGGAAAATATCATCCAGCTTCATACGCACACCCTGCGCACCATCCGGTAGACGCAGCAAGGTCGAGGCATCATTTAAAGCGATATAACCCATCATCGAGTCAACTTCAGCACCAATACTGAAGATTCCCACCACTTTAAAACGCTTGAAACGCGGGACGACACCAGCTGGTGATGGGGTGGCTTCTGGCAAAACCAGAGTAATATTGTCATTTAAACCCACACCCATGGCATCGGTCATTTGCTTGCCCAAAACAATACCAAATTCACCTTTTTTCAGGCTGTCGATACTGCCCTCAACCATATGGTTTTGTATAATTGAAACTTTTTTCTCATACTCGGGTTCAATCCCGCTGACCATAATGCCGGCGACCTGACCCTGTGCGGTCAGCATGCCTTGTAATTGAGTAAAAGGTGCGACTCCCTGAACATGCTCATGCCCTTCAATTTGCTTTGCAAGTTCTGGCCAATTTGTTAAAATTTGTGTTGAGGAAACAGTCGCTTGAGGTATCATTCCTAAGACACGATTCTTTAACTCTCGGTCAAAACCATTCATCACAGACAACACTGTAATGAGGACTGCCACACCGAGTGTGAGGCCGATCATTGAGACCAACGCGATAAAAGAAATGAAGTGGTTACTACGCCGTGCGCGAGTATATTTCAACCCTATATACAGCGAGATTGGTTTGAACATAACCATCTAGTCCGAGGTAATAAATTATGGAAAATGTACAGCATCCAAACGGATTTACGGAAAGACGCGTCATGTCTCGAATCGATGCTGCCTTACGAATTAATTATCAGATTATTTCCGATGATGTTGCCTTGAATGATCCTTACGATCCTAACTTCGTCTTGCCCCGCTATTTTCTACTACTTGCAGAACTAGATCAATTTGATCATGCGGTTAACTACGAATTAGAACAATTATCTGAAAAAGATCAACAAATTGCTCGAATCTTATCCTTATTTAATCAAAAGTTAAACCTTATTACCGGTTCTTTGTATGACGCAATTGTACAAAGCATGTTACCTGTACCAGAGCAAGTGAACTTTTCAGAAACCGGTTTTAGTTTCTTTAATGAGCGCCCTATCGCTGAAGGCACCTATCTGCACGTGACTTTGAGTCATCCGGAAAATTTCTTCCATATTGCAGCAACCGCTCAGGTGGCCTACAGTCGCGAAGAAGAAAATGGCAAATATCGGACTGGTGCATATTTTATTACCATGCATCCCCAAGACCGTGTCAAACTGGGTGAATGCGTCAAGGCTCACTTTGTTTAAATTACTGCTTTAGTCAGTGCTGCTGGGTGATGAAAGGCGAGCGTTATAGCTCGCTTTAATTTCTCTGGAAAAATATAACAACAAACCAGCCAGTAAGATAACGACACCGAAGACAGCCCCACCCGATAATTTTTCATCATTCAGAATCACCCCGACAAATAAGGCCAGCATCGGCGTCAATACGGTGGTCAATGACAAAGTGGTCGCCTTGATTTTCTGCACCAGTTTAAAATAACAGAACATCGCAATCAGGGAAGCCATGATTACAGCATAACTGAGTCCAATCAGCGATTTAGCCTGCGGAATCTGGGTCGGTGCAAATTGCCAGATAAACGGTAACATGGCACAGGCCATGACCGCTGAGACGGCAATAGAACCGGCCGCTTGCGCCATGGGTTCTAAAGGTGCATTGACTTTTTTCACCCAGAACATCGAAACGCAGTAAATAAAAACACTGAGCAACATCAGGCCTATCCCGATCGGCTGAATATGCTGATCTTTGCCACCCACACAGATAATGCCCAGACCCAGCAAGGCAATCGCCATACCACCCCACTGCGAAGGATAGAGCTTAAGCTGAAATACAAAACGGCCAATTAAACCGGTAATAATCGGCGCCAGTCCGAACATCAGGGCAATAATGCCTGAACTCAGATAATCCGTGGCCAGATAAGTGAAAATCTGTGAGCCGATAAAACTGCATGCGCCAGCCAGGTAACTGTGCATGGATAATTTATCTAAGGGAAAACGGGTTTTAAATAGCCACAACAAGGCAAATGCAAAAGGCAAAGCCAAAAAGAAACGCAATGCCAAAGCCCAGAGCGGATGCAAATCCGTCACACTCCAGACAATCGCCAGCGGTGTCGTCGCCCAGATAAAAACCAATAAAAGATAGGTGGCAATCATATTGGTTTGTGTGGGCATGCGAGTCACTCTGAATAAGGCTTAAAGCGCGGAAGTTTTACGTTTTTGTTTTTGGATGGTCTGATCGAGTGCGCTGGAAAATTCGCGTTTATCCCGTTCTGAAATCGGTGGCGGACCGCCCGTTTGCACGCCCGCTCCGCGTAAGCTGTCCATAAAATCGCGCAGATGTAAGCGCGCTTTGACATTGGCCGTAGTATAAATTTCACCACGGGGATGAATCGCAATTCCGCCTTTTTCAATCACTTCCGCAGCCAAGGGAATATCTTGGGTCATGACAATATCATGCTCTTTCATGCGCAGAATAATCTCTTTATCCGCAGCATCCGCCCCACTCATCACCTGAATTGAATTAATTCTGATCGAAGGAGTTATTCCGACTGGTTGGTTGGCAACAAAAGTGACTTCTAGCTGATAGCGATCCGAAGCACGAATAATCACATCTCGCAGAATACGGGGCAATGCATCGGCATCGACCCAAAGTTTGAATGGCAACACAGGGCTTCCCATTAAGGTATAAATCATGGTTATTCTAGCAAATTGCAGTGATCAGGTTGATGATTAAATCGCTCCATTTTCATTGCATCTGTCATCAATATTTTAAAAAGTATGTGCCCGGTAAAACTGGCATGATTCACGCGAGAAAAAAATTGACTTCATTTGACTGGCATTTTAATTTTAAAATTCATTCGATTGACTTGAAAAATCGCAATGACCCTCGATTAACTATAAATACATCATCCAAGATCAATTGTGCATATGAAAAATCAGAATAGCCCAGAGATCATCACCATTGATGATCAAAATTTCGGTAGTCATGTCGAACATTGGACCTTGCTCACCGACAACCCTGGCACAGATGTTCCACAGTGGTTAGGCAAAGCTCTTGATGAACCAATCATGCCGATGGGCCTTTGTACACAAGAATGTGATATGGATGCAGAGACCTGGCTGATTCAGGGACCGAGCAAAGCTGCGGTACAGTTGAGTCAAGTGATTGCCGTTGAAAACAACAAACCTCAAGCGGTAAAAACTGCATTTCCGTGCTTTGACAGTCCTTATCAGGTGAAAGCCACGATTGACCGGATTATTAGCTGTAAATCCAATACTCAGGCTGTATTGCGCTTGAATCTGGGTGCTAACAATATTATTTACGCTTTCGATAGCCTGTATAGCGTCAATCACCCGCATTATGAAAAAGACCAGTCCTATGTGGTGAATCTGAATGGCTGGGCCTATGAACTTGAAGCGGTCGCAGATCATGAGCATCTGGTGGTTGATGATCCGGCTTCGATCAAGCACCACCGTGCCTTGAATGATATTCTGGCTGCCAATAATGGGGTAGCTCCGGACAATTTGCAGGAACAGATTGATGCTTGGCAGCCGCAGTCTGAAGAAGATAAAGAACCTGTAACCGTAGATTTTTCTAAAATGGTGGCCTATTTATACGGCGAAACCATGGGTCAGGAAGATGAAGCCTGGTTTCAAGGCAATATTGTCGGTAAAACGACTATGCAGTTTATGGGTCAGGACTACACTCTGTATGATGTCACCCTCATTCATGATGAAGGCCAGCCTGCGACCTTGATCCGGATTGCAACGCGGAATGACCAGTTCAAAAACTTCCAGATTGGCCAGTATATTCGTGGCAACTTGTGGATTCAGGCCAATATTTATAGAAAAGTGTCTTAAGTTCAAACATATAAAGAAGATATTCATTTTGATGGGTATCTTCTTTTAATCCATCTATATTCTTATTTGTCATTTTAATTTTTGATTATTTTTTATACATATTTTCTGGCTTAATAATCTATTTAAATTCATTAAAAACCGAGTTATCCACATTTTTAAATTCAAATAACTTCATTTTAAATATTTAAAATAACCTTAAAAATCTTGTAAAAATAAGCGTTTGATTTCTCATATAAATAATCTGTTGTCGTGCAAATCTAATATTTAAATAAAATGAAAATTTATGCTCTTTAATCAAAAATGTACTTTATTTAATCAATTTTTTATGATAAAAATACTCACAATAAATTAGTATTAACGATAAATAGATCGGACAATAAATATCTATGAAAATCGTGCAAGAAGAAACATTACAACAGGTCGAGCATCATCTTAGCTCCCGCTATAATATTGATATGATGTCCTGCCTTTTTTTCATGTTGGGGATGCTGATCTGCGGATTCATCCTGCATACTTTTATTTTCTAAAATTATTGCATTCATAAAAAAACCCAGCCTGTGCTGGGTTTTTTCGTTTCAGGAATTAACCATTGCGTTTGGCAAAGTCATCCATAAAGTTCACCAATGCCTGCACACCCTCTAAAGGCACGGCATTATAAATACTTGCGCGCATACCGCCAACCGAACGGTGACCAGCAAGATTCAATAAATGCTGCGCTTCGGCTTCTTTCAGGAACTGTTTCTCAAGATCTGCATTGGCCAAGGTAAATGGTACGTTCATGATCGAACGGTTTGCTTTTGCGATTGGATTCGCATAAAAATCGCTTTGATCGATATAACCATAAAGCAGGTTGGCTTTCTCAAGGTTCACTTTGTGCATGGCATCTACGCCGCCATTTTCCAGTAACCACTCGAATACCAGACCAGATAAGTACCATGCATAAGTGGATGGTGTGTTGACCATTGAGCCATTTTTCGCTTGATCTGAATATTTCAAGATGCTTGGAATTTCTGGTTTGGCTTGATCGAGTAAATCTTCACGAATGATCACCAGCGTTAAGCCAGCAGGCCCGATATTCTTTTGCGCACCGGCATAGATCAAACCAAATTTAGAAACGTCTAATGGTGCAGATAAAATACTAGATGAATAGTCGCACACTAATGGCTTGTCTGTTTCAGGAATTGAAGAAAATTGCAGACCGCCAATAGTTTCATTATCCGCATAATGCACATAAGCTGCATCATCAGAAAGATTCCATTCGCTTTGTGCACTGATCGCATATTTGCCATCAATTTGGATACCTGCTTTTACAACATTGATATCGCCATAACGTTGCGCTTCTTTCAAGGCTTTTTCAGACCAGATGCCGGTATCGATATAGTCTGCTTTGTTGTTTTTGCCAAGCAAGTTCAATGGAATTGCCGAGAATTGTAGTGATGCCCCACCCTGCAAGAACAATACTTTGTAGTTCTCAGGAATATTCATGAGTTTGCGCAAGTCTGCTTCCGCTTTTTCAGCCATGGCAACATAGTCGGCACTACGGTGGCTCATTTCCATGATCGAAAGACCTTTGCCATGCCAGTCGAGCATTTCAGCTTGAGCTTTTTCAAGTACGGCAGTCGGTAATGCAGCAGGACCAGCACAGAAGTTGTACGCGCGCATGATTTTTCCTTTCAGAGTGAAACACAATCAAATGATGGCATTTAACCATATCTGGCAGGGTCTTGCACAAAATTATTTCAATCTATGAGTCAAGATAGAGTCAAAAAATCAATGTAGATTCACAAGATAAATTGACCAGTATTTTAGCCTGCTGTTTTTATCATCTTTGCACTAACAATTGAAAATATTCAAAATTAAGCTATTTTTTAATTTTAGATATTCCATCAAAAATAGCCAATAAGTATTTGAAATACAGATGTAAAAGAAACAATACTATAACTTTACACTAGTTCTATCTGCATACCTTTGATTTATACTAGCCGGATAACATTACCGGCTTTAAATCAGTTTAGCGACTTTATGAACTTAAAGAAAAATAAAAGACAGCTTGTCTGGGGTTTAAATCTGCTTGCATCGATGATGTATGGCAGCTTTGCTCATGCACAGAGCATCAGCTTTCAGGACGCTGAACGTCAGTTGTTGCAAAACTCTTATAGCAGCCAAGCCTATCAAAGTCTGGAGCAGGCCTCAAAACTTGAAGCTGAAGCAGTGAAAGGTATAGGTCTGCCACGAGTCGACCTGAATGTTCGTGCGTATGCCTTTCATAATGAACTCGATCTGCCTTTGGGTGCATTAAAAAATAATTTAGAGCAATCCTTAACGGATGGTGTAAATAATAGAATTGATGAACTGAACTTAGGTGATCTGGCTGACCCGCTAAAAAATAGTCTAAGACAACCTATTCAAAATGGGGTGGGCTTAATTCCTGATAGTGCGAATGTCGTGCTGGATGATCAGGTGATTCGCCCAACGGTTTCAGTTATGATGCCGCTTTATACCGGTGGACTGACAAGCAGCGCCAAAGAAATCGCCAATATTCAGGTCGGTCGTAGTCAGCTCAGCAACAAACAGCAGCAAGACACGCAGCGTTTTGAACTGATTCAAAGTTATTTTAATGTACAACTCCAAAAGCAACTGCATGCAGCAGCACTATTTAACCTGAATGCCATGCAACAGCATTATCGCAATGCCTTAAAGATAGAACAGCAAGGTTTTATCAGTAAAGGCCAGCGCATGCAGTTTGAAGTGGCACGTAATAATGCCGAACGCAGCCAGCAAAACACGCAAGCCAATTTGAATGCTGCCCTTTTCCATCTGAATAATCTGCTTCAAGAAAGTAGCATCACTGAGCTTTCAACGCCTTTATTTGTCAATAAAACCGAGCCACAGGCCTTAAATCATCTGCTGAAAACCTTTAGTCAGAACTCTGCGCTGATTCAAAAAATGCAGCTGGATACCCAATTGGCTCAAGCCAATGTCAAAGCCCAGCAAGCGGCAAAAAAACCGAATGTTTTTGCTTTTGGTGAATATAGTCTGGATCAAAATGAAAACTGGATTGTCGGGGTGGCTGCCCGTTATAACTTATTTTCCGGAATTGATAAAAATAAAAATATTCAGGCTGCCGAACTCAAACGCTCTGCTACAGAACTGCTTACTGCACGCACCCAGCAGGAAATTGAAAATCTGATTTATAAATCTTATAGCGAAGCACTAAGTGCACAGCAAAGTGATGCGCTTCTGGCACAAAACTTGAAAGCCGCACAGGAAAATTTACGCATCCAAGAATTGTCTTTTAAAGAAGATATGGGCACCGCCACACAGGTCATCGATGCACAAAATATGCTGAGCGGATTACGAGCTGAAACTGCCTTGAATGCCTACAAATATGTGATGTCACTGGCCACCCTATTACAAAGCCATGGCTCGATTGCAGAATTTCCGAACTACATCCAACATACCAACACCCACTATATTCGCTAATGGAGCCGAACATGAACGAAGATCAAAAACCCAATGATCCTGTGAATGAAGCGGCTTCATCCAGCGATACAGAAAAATCGCATGCGCAACAGGTAGAAACAAAAACTGAAATAGAAAACAACGCGACGACTTCGACCGAGCATGAACAAGCTCCTGAAATCGCTAAAAAGAAAAAATATTTATTGCTCGCCCTGATTCCAGTTCTGCTGGCAGTCATCGCATTTGGATTATGGAAAAGCTACCAACCGGCTCCGCTGGAATTGCAGGGTCGTGTAGAAGCTGAAACGGTTCAGGTGGCGACCAAAGTGCCAAGCCGTATTGAAGAAATCTATGTAGAAGAAGGTCAGCGGGTCAAAAAAGGCGATGTGCTGGTGCGCTTAAACAGCCCGGAAATTCAGGCCAAAAAACAGCAAGCCGTAGCGGCTTTACAATCTGCATTGGCTTTACAATCGACTGCTGAACGTGGCTCGCAGGAAGAAAATATCGCTAGCCTGTATGCCAACTGGCAATCGCTGAAAGCACAGCAAAATTTAGCCAAAGTTTCTTATGAGCGTGGTGCAAATTTATTTAAGGAAGGTGTGATTTCACGCCAGCGCCGTGATGAATTGTATGCAGCCAGTCAATCAGCGGCGCAAATGACAGAAGCGGCGTATCAGCAATATGCACGTGCCAAACGTGGCAGCACCTCGCAGCAAAAGAGTTCTGCCGATGCACAGGTAGATATTGCTCAGGCTGCGCTAGATGAAGCCAATGCTTTAGAAGCAGAAACCCAATTAGTTGCACCTGTAAACGGAACGGTGTCTAAAACCTATGGCAAAGTCTCAGAGCTGGTAGCCACCGCAGTCCCTGTAGTCAGTCTGATTGAAGATCAAATGTGGGTGAGCCTGAATATTCGTGAAGATCAATATGCCCCATTTCAGAAAATGAGCAGTATTGAAGGTTATATTCCCGCCCTAGATAAAACCGCCACTTTTAAAATCAAGCAGATCAGTGCTGAAGGTGAATTTGCCACCATTAAGACCACACGCCAAACCGGCGGTTATGATGTGCGAAGTTTTAAGCTGCATCTTGTGCCCACACCAGCGATTCCTGAACTGAAAGTTGGGATGAGCGTGTTATTTAAACTGAAAGAGACCCGATAATGTGGACGGGTATATGGCGCGAACTGCGCTATCTGCTCCGCGAAAAATGGGATCTGTGTCTGGTCACGCTCGCACCTGCACTGGTGATTATTTTATTCAGCAGCATGTTTGCTCAAGGGAAACCGGATCATTTACCGATTGCGATTATTGATCAAGACCAGAGTGCGCTGAGTCAAAGCATTTATCAGCATGTGGCGCTGAATCATACTCTTAAAATTGCTACGGTGTCGGAACAAACAGCTGAAATTGAGCGCCTGTTAAATCAAAATAAAATTTGGGGTTATATCCATATTCCAAGCGGTGCCGAGCAACGTCTGGTTCGTGCCCAGGATGCTGACATCAGTATTGCCTTTAACCAGAGTTATTTCAGTATCGGAAATACCATTTCCTCTGCCATGCTGGTCAGTACCCTGCAAGCACTGGCTGAATTTAGCGGACAGCAATATCTGGGCAACCGGCTGCCTTCTCTCGAAGCACCGTCACCGCATATCAAAATATCGCCGCTGTATAATCCGCAGCTGAATTATGAATTCTATCTGGAACCCTATGTCATCCCGGCAATTCTGCATTTACTGCTGTGTTGTTGTGTGGCATTTTCCGTCGGTCAGGAACTGAAGCGACAGACCTTAATAAGCTGGATTAGCAACTCATCCATCTGGATGGCATTACTGTCTAAGAACCTGGTCTATGTGGCTATTTTTAGTGTGTGGACTTGGGCCTGGATGTTCTGGCTGATTGAAATTCGCGGCTGGTTTGTTGCCGGCTCGCTCGCTCTGATTCTATCGGCACAATTTCTGCTATATAGCGCCTATGCATTTTTAAGCAGTGCAGTGGTTCTGGCGACCAAAGATTTAAGTAAATCTTTTGGCATCATTGCGGTCTATGGCGGTTCATCTTTAAGTTTTGCCGGTGTGACTTTACCTTTAAATAATGCGCCCCTATTCACCCAGTTTTGGTCCAATATTATTCCGTTCACGCCCTATGCCAAATTACAAACTGAACAATGGGTGATTGGTAGTCCATTGCATATTTCACTGCAAGCTGGATTAATGCTGCTGATCTATGCCCTAGTCTACGCTCTGCTGGCTTATCTGTTTCTTAAAAAAATCGCCAAAGGAGCAACACCATGAAATCCCTTTGGTTTTACTATCTACAAAGCTTCAAAGATATCGTCAGTCACGGCACGATCTTTACCACGCTGATTCTATCCGTCTTGTTTTACAGCTTTTTTTATCCAACCGCTTATCAGGCGCAGCAGGCTGAAGCCTTACCTATTATTATTGTCGATGAAGAACAAAGTAACTTAAGCACCCGTATTATTGGTCAGGTGGCACAAAGCCCCAATGTGGAAATTCAGGCAATTACCGGCAATTTTTCCGAGGCCAAACAATGGGTGGAATCTCAAAAAGCTGATGGCATTTTACTGCTGCCGGAGAATTTATCGCAAAGCTTAAGGCATGGTGAAACAGGTGGCATTGGACTGTATGTAAGTACAGCCAACTTTTTAGTGACCAAACAAATTGGTCTGGGCTTAGCCACATCAGTTGAGCAAACTTTGGCAGATTATGTTGAACGCTTTGGCGAGATCTCGGATTTTTCACCTGCTATTTCAGTGCATCAAATTCCTTTATTTAATCCGCTGTCCGGCTATGGCAGTTATGTCTTTCCTGCGGTTGCACCCTTAATTATCCACCAAACCATTCTTTTGGGTTTGAGTATGCTGATTTTAGTATATCGGGAAAGAAAAGTAGAATTAAATACAAATGCGTTGATTGGAATGTGTTTAGCGGTCTTCACCATTGGCTGTCTGGGATGTTTCTATTTATTCGGCTTTAGCTTCTGGCTATTTGATTATCCGCGCGGTGGCAACCTGTTCGGGATGCTACTGGCTGTTCCGGTTTTTATCTACACGATAATTGGCATGACCTGCCTATTTGCCAGTTTTCTGGATCTGCCAGAACGTGCGGGTCATGTGATTGTATTCACCTCCATTCCACTGTTCTTTTTATCTGGTGCGGCCTGGCCACATGCTGCCATGCCCATCTGGATGCAAGTCGTTGGCGAAATCCTGCCCTCTACCCAAATTGTGCAGATGTTTATTCAACTCAATCAAATGGGTGTGCCTACAACACTGGTCTTACCTAAACTGCTCTATCTTGGAATGATCGGCAGCATGTGCTTTTTCTTGGCTTATCGACGTTTAATTTCTGGTCATCAAAGCAGATAGAACATTATAGCAATGCTCCTATTCCACTTATTTATTCGACTCGCCAAAGACCTGAATATTGAAATTACGAATCTTGTTGCTACCATTCGGCTTGTCAAAACTCACATCATACTGAACCAGATTCTCCGGATAGGCAATTTCATAGCTAACCTTATATTGTCCAGGCTGATTGGTTGCTTCTTCAATCTCTTTGGTCATTAAAGTCTTAGACTTGTATTCACCTTGAGGAATTGAACGTGAAAAGCGTTTCATCAGCTTTTCATTATCCTTAAACTGGGTTTGCAACTGCGGTTCTAACTGATCCAGAAATTCCTCATATTTCCCGTCACGCAAATCCTCATAGGCTAGCTGTGCCGCCTTTTCCTGTTCAGGACTCGGATTCGGAATATTGTCCATTGAATTACAGCCACTCAATGCAACCGCTGCTGCTAACAACATTAATTTGGTTTTCATCGCTTACCCTTATGCGGTCAAGGTTTATAAAAAAGGACGCCGAAGCGCCCTTTTTATCAGTAAAAAACTTATTCTTCTACTGAATTTTCACCATCTTTTTCAACTTGCTCAGTTTCAGCTGCTGAATCTGTTTCTGCCACTAAAGCGTCTTCGCTTTCAATCGCTTCAACAAACTCATCTTCTTCAACAGCTTCGATTGAAACCACACCGACCAGCAATTCCTCATTACCTAAGCGGATCAGACGAACACCCTGTGCGTTACGACCAGTTTGCGCCACTTCAGATGCACGGGTACGAACCAGCGTACCGCCATCTGAAATCAGCATCAGTTCTTTAGACGCATCAATGGCAACAGCGCCCACCAATTGACCATTACGTTCAGAGGTCTTGATCGCAATCACGCCCTTACCGCCACGTTTCTTGGTCGGGAAGTCGTCTACTGGAGTACGTTTACCATAACCATTTTCAGATGCACACAGTACTTCGCCAGTTTCAGGTACAACCACCAGTGATACGATTCGGCTAATCAATGCTGAATCTGAACCATCTTCGTCATCAGACTCGATCTCAGTTTCGTCATTTTCTTCTAGCTGTGCAGCTGCACCAATGGTCACGCGCATACCGCGTACACCTTTGGCAGAACGCCCCATTGAACGTACATCCGTCTCTGCGAAGCGAATGGCTTTACCTTCATTCGAGAACAACATGATTTGCTGTTCACCGTCAGTAATCGCTACACCGATGAGGGTATCATCGCCATTCAGCTCAATCGCACGTAAACCGTTTGAACGAACATTCGAGAACTGTTCAAGCTCTACACGTTTAATCGTACCGTATTCAGTCGCCATAAACACATAGAAGTTTTTACGTACCGCTTCAGCCTGCTGAGCAAAGTCATTGATGATGTCATCATCAAGATCTGTTGCAGAAAGCTCCAAGCCCAACTGTTTCAATTGAATACGCAATGCATCAGAAATATCATCTGCACCATCTTCAGATTCTGTCAGCGCTGCTTCAAGCTCGGCAAAATGAGCATTGATCACTTCATTGCTTTGCAACTGCGCTGCATTGGCTTTTACAAATGCCTTGAAGTCAGCCAGACGTTCTTTGAATTTCTTCGGCGCATCAATCACAGGCAAGATTGCGGTAATGGTCTCGTTTTCATCCAGTGGCAGCAAGTTCACCATTGGGCGACCTTTGGCACCACGTGAGGCTTGCGGCACTTCATAGACTTTCAGACGGTAGACCTTACCAACGTTGGTAAAGCAAAGTACCGTCGCATGACTTGACGTCACAATCAGATGTTGAATGTAATCATCTTCTTTCATGCTGGTCGCAGACTTACCACGGCCACCACGACGCTGTGCAGCGTAATCAGACAATGGTTGAGTTTTCGCATAACCTGATTTCGATACCGTCAGAACCATTTGCTCTTCAGGAATCAGATCTTCACGAGAGAAATCGATACGTGACTCGACAATCGACGTTTTACGCGCATCGCCATACTGCTGAAGAATCAAGGCCAGCTCTTCACGAATGACATTCATCAACAGATTAAAGTCATTCAAAATTGCAGTCAGTTCAGCAATTTGTGACAGGATTTCACTATATTCAGCATGTAACTTGTCTTGTTCCAGACCAGTTAAACGATGCAAGCGAAGTTCCATAATTGCATTCACCTGGGTTGGTGACAGACGATAAATCTCGCCATCCAAACCAAACGGGCGACTTGGGTCTTCACCTTCAATCTCATCTGGGCGTACAGAAACTGAACCGGCTTTTTCCAGCAAGGCCAAAACACCGCCACCAGCCCACTCACCTGCCTGCAAACGCTCACGCGCTTCAGCCGGATTCGCAGAACTCTTGATGGTTTCGATGATGGCATCAATATTCGCCAGGGCAACGGTTAAACCTTCCAAGATATGACCACGTTCACGCGCTTTGCGTAATTCGAACATAGTACGACGCGTGACCACTTCCTGACGGTGACGGATAAACGCGGCAATGATGTCTTTCAGGTTCATCAATTTTGGTTGGCCATTGTCCAGACAAACCATGTTGATGCTGAAAGAGTTTTCAAGTTGCGTGTTCTGGAACAGGTTGTTCACGATCACTTCAGCGTTTTCACCGCGCTTCAGGTCAATCGCGATACGCATACCGTCTTTGTCAGACTCGTCACGAAGCTCTGAAATACCTTCCAGTTTTTTCTCTTTAACCAGTTCAGCAATACGCTCAATGGTTTTTGCTTTATTAACCTGATATGGAATTTCAGTGAAGACAATCGTGGTGCGGCCATTCTTCGGATCTTCTTCGAAATGGTATTTACCACGGATATGCAAACGGCCCTTACCGGTACGGTATGCATCGACGATACCTGATTTACCGTAAATGATGCCGCCTGTCGGGAAATCCGGACCAGAAATATGTTCCATCAATCCTTCAATGCTGATTTGAGGATCATTGGCATAGGCCAGACACGCATTCACAACTTCAGTCATGTTATGCGGCGCCATATTGGTCGCCATACCAACTGCAATACCGGTAACACCATTAATCAATAAGTTCGGTACACGGGTTGGCATGACTTGAGGAATACGCTCAGAGCCATCGTAGTTGTCTTCCCACTCGACGGTATCTTTTTCAAGATCCGCTAACAGTTCGTGGGTCAGTTTACGCATACGTACTTCGGTATAACGCATGGCTGCTGCACTATCGCCATCGACCGAACCGAAGTTACCTTGACCATCAACCAATTGGTAACGCAAGCTGAAATCTTGCGCCATACGTACAATGGTTTCGTATACGGCAGAATCACCATGCGGGTGATATTTACCAATCACGTCACCGACTACACGTGCAGACTTTTTATAAGCTTTGTTATAGTCATTGCCTAATTCGTGCATTGCGAAAAGCACACGACGATGAACAGGTTTTAAACCATCTCGTACATCGGGCAATGCACGTGACACAATCACGCTCATCGCATAATCGAGATATGAGCTTTTAAGTTCATCCTCAATGGCAATCGGTCTAATTTCCGATACGCTCATGCATACTCCTTATTCTACAAGCCAATTTTGGCTTGTATTTATATGTCGTAAAACTAGCAAAATCATTAACTCAAACGACTGAGTTAAAAACTAAAATACAGCCCTAAATTATAGCATAAACACTTGTATTTTTGTGTCGAAATATTCAGCTTAACCTTGTTAATTATCTTCATTTTAGTGATCATTTTCTTGTTATTTCAAAACCGAAAATCAGCGCATCCAGACAGGATTTTTCAATACCCAAAATTTTGAGAAATACAGGAGTACAAAAACAAAATGCGCCAATCAACTGGCGCATCTTCATCGTTTTTTCTATATTTTTATTGTGCCTGGTTCAGTACTTTACGATAGCTCAGCACGGCCACAATCAATAAAACTGGCAATAACATTTCTACCCCTTCCTCAATGGTCATAATCATGATTTGAGTATGTGGCACCAACTGGATGCCGAATTCTTCTTTCAGGGTTGAAGTCGTGCGATCGAGCACTTTGCTCAGTCCGCCACAGGCAATGGTGAGAAAGATAAAAAAATGTGCAATATTCAAAGAATTCTTCATGCTTCGTATGGTTTGAACCAGCTTTTTCGCCAGTACCAGAAAGACAAAAATAATGCCGAGCAATAAAATAAATCCGAGCAGCTTATCCATGAGCGGAATTTCAGCACTGCGATAGAAATTAGTTTTGATAAAACTCATTTCAAACACCTGCTTATGGAAATCCATTTCCCGTAATCCCAACAATGTCGCTGCTATAGCCGTAAACACTCGGGTATTAGGTTTGATTTCAACATTAAGCAAACACAGCACTGCCAGCAAGTACCATAACCATGGACTCATGACTTCAAAAGCGCCTGATTCACTAAATAAATACTGAGTTACCGAAGCTGGTGCATTCAGGGCAGTATGAATACAAATACCCAGATAAAGCGCAATCAGCAAAAAACTAATAAACAGGATATGGGCGGCTTTGGAAAAGGACATGATTAAAAACAGGAGAAAAAGCAAACCGGGATTTTATCACTTTTCATGCAAATGAAATACTCTAGTTTCGACTGTAGAGTATTTTTAAAATTTTTGCATAAAAAAAACGCCCTTGGACAAAACAGTAAAGCATTGCTTTCACTGCTTGCACAAGAGCGTATTTTGAACCCGATTCAGAAATTAGATTTTAGAAACCAATTCTGGAATTACAGTGTTCAGGTCACCGACTAACCAGTAGTCAGCGACTGCATTGATTGGCGCTTCTTCATCTTTGTTGATCGCAACGATCACTTTAGATTCTTTCATACCAGCCAAATGCTGAATCGCACCAGAGATACCTACAGCGATGTACAGGTCAGGTGCAACGATTTTACCAGTTTGACCCACTTGCATATCGTTTGGTACGAAGCCAGCATCTACCGCAGCACGTGATGCACCTTGAGCAGCACCAAGCTTGTCAGCCAATGGATCAAGGATCTTGTGATAGTTCTCACCAGAACCTACACCACGACCACCAGAAACCACAATACGCGCAGCTGTCAGTTCAGGACGTTCAGATTTTACGATTTCTTCGTTGATAAACTTAGAAATACCCGCATCACCCGTAGACGCAGCAGCTTCAACAGCAGCAGAACCGCCCTCAGCAGCTACAGCATCAAATGCTGTACCACGAACAGTCGCCAATACGATGTTTTCGCCTGATTCTACAGTTGCAATTGCGTTACCTGCATAGATCGGACGTTTGAAAGTCTTAGGACCATCTACCGCAATGATGTCAGTGATCATGCTTACGTCAAGAAGCGCAGCTGCACGTGGTAAAATATTTTTACCAGTTGTTGTAGAAGCAGCAAGGATATGTGTATAGCCTTTACCTAATTCAGCAACAAGTTTAGCCACGTTTTCAGCCAATTGGTTTGCATAAGCAGCGTCATCAGCAAGCAATACTTTGCTTACGCCCGCAACTTTAGCCGCTTGGTCAGCAACTACCTGAGCGCCAGAACCAGCAACCAATACAGTGATATCACCACCGATTTTTTGCGCTGCAGCAACAACGTTTAAAGTAGCAGCGTTTAATGCTTTGTTGTCGTGCTCAGCGATAACTAAAATACTCATGATTTTTATCCTTCTGTATTAGATCACTTTCGCTTCGTTTTTCAATTTTTCTACAAGTTCATCTACAGACTTCACTTGTACGCCAGCTTTACGCTCTGCAGGTGATTCAACTTTCACTGTTTTCAGTTTAGTTGCAGGGTTTACACCGAAATCTGCAGGTGACTTGGTATCAAGCGGTTTTTTACGCGCTTTCATAATGTTTGGAAGTGCCGCATAACGTGGCTCGTTCAAACGCAAGTCAGTTGTAATGATTGCTGGAAGTGTCAGTTCAACAGTTTGTAAACCGCCGTCTACTTCACGTGTTACTTGTACTTTATCGCCATCTACTTTTACTTCAGAAGCGAAGGTACCTTGACCTGCACCCATTAGAGCGCCAAGCATCTGACCAACCTGATTCGAGTCATCATCAATTGCTTGCTTACCTAGAAGGATCAATTGTGGTTGTTCAGCGTCAACAACGCCTTTCAGAATTTTAGCGATTTCCAGCGCACCCAGTTGGCTGTCATCAGCTTCAACCAGAATACCGCGGTCAGCACCAAGCGCCATTGCAGAACGGATCTGTTCTTGGGCTTCTTTAGGACCAATAGAAACAACAATGATTTCTGAAACAGTTCCTTTTTCTTTTAAACGAACCGCTTCTTCCACTGCGATTTCACAGAATGGATTAATTGACATTTTAACGTTAGTTAAGTCAACACCACTGTTGTCCGGTTTAACACGAACTTTAACGTTGGCATCAACCACACGTTTTACAGCAACAAGAGCCTTCATGTAATCCTCGGCTGTTTTAGCAAATGTAAATGTTGAGAAAAGTTAGTGTAACTCTTCACTTAAATTTTTTTAGGTGCCCTATCTTGCAATGTGTACGGCATTTCGGTCAAGTCACAATTCAACAAAGAGGTGTAAAAATGCGTAATTTTCCCTGAACGATGCGTTCACAATTAATTGTTATCGTTTTATTACAATGAAATGTATCAATATTTACTTAAAATTTAACCATTGATTTATATTATTTTTTTATCTGATTAATCACATCAGAAGTTTTGATTGATCACATTTAATTTAAATTGATTTAAAGCAGCTTGAAGCAAAACAGCCGGAATATACGTATGTCAGCTTTTGTCATTTTGGACAGAACTATTTTTGAGAGCGAATTAAACCCCATATAAAGACAAATTGACCAAATAATAAACCAGCGCATTGAATTCTACGCCTACACAGTGAATGTTTAATTTCAAATCTTCGCAATTATAAAAAAAGCATACTGCGAAGAGTATGCTTCTTTACAGCCAGATTAATTAATGATTAACCAGCTTGCGGCAAGTGCCAGTAAACCACCAGAAGTTCCATCTACCCATTTTTGTTTACGTTCATCCATTTGGGTTTTTTGGCTGATTTTGCTGAATAAAATACTTAAGCCACAATACACCACAAAAATCAGACTGATAAAAATAAAGGACAGAATCAAACCTTGACTGACAGTATTGGCCGATTTATCAATAAACTGCGGCAAAATCGCAAAATAAATCAACATGCCTTTCGGATTTAACAGTGCGGTAAAAAAACCTTTTTTAATCGGATTGGCTGAGGTCTTTTTCTCAATGTTCAGCGCGTTTTTACTGAATACCGATTTGAGCAAACCAAAGGCCAGATACAGCAGATAAGCAATCCCGAGCCAGCGAATCGTTTCAAACAGCACCGGAAAAGAGACAATAATAGCCGCAATCCCGAGTGCCACCAGAATAGAATGCACCAGATAACCGCAACACACCCCTAAGGTTGCCATCATGCCTGCTTTTGCATCTTTACCCATCACTTGAGACAGGATAAATAACATATCGGGTCCAGGCGTAAAAATTAGGGGAAGCACGGTCAGTGCAAAGAGTACAAATACAGACATTTCCTTTTCCTTTCAAACTCCAGAAAGTGAAATAAGTATCTGCGATTTTTTACAAAATTGGCTTTCATTTTATTTTATAATAAGTATTATTTTTCGAATATTATTCTAATTTATGAAAATATCCACCAAGTCTGTGCGGGTAAAGCTTGATCGAATTGATAAAAATATCATTCGACATTTACAGGCCAATGGCCGTATTCAGAATAATGATCTGGCACGTGAAATCGGACTTTCACCTTCATCCTGTTTACGCCGGGTGAAATTGCTGGAAGATGCAGGCGTGATTCAGAATTACACGACTATTGTCGACCAACAAAAAATTGGTTTTCAGCTGATTTTATTTTCGCGCATCTGGCTGGTCGGTCAGGATGCCGAAACCATTGATACCTTTATTGAGGCGATGAAAGAATTGCCGCAAGTGATGGAGTGCTACATTATTTTGGGAGAGAGCGATGCCATGTTGAAAGTTGTGGTGCCTGATCTGGAAAGTTACCGTAAATTTCAGTCGACCCATCTGACCAAAAAAAATGGTATTACCAGTGTCAAAACAGATTTACCGAGTCAGATTATTAAACAGAGTTTCCAGCTGCCTTTAGAAGATTTATAGGCAAACTGATTTTAGACAACGACGCTATGTTCTTAATTTAAGATTTGCATAATCGTATGCTTGCTTAAACCATAACATGTGCTGCAAGCGCATAGATTGAAAGTTCTACTATAAGAAAAGGTTGCCTATAGAAGACAACCTTTTCCTCTTGAGCAAAGCCAAATCACAGGACTGAATCTTATTTTTATGTTATGTGGATGCTTCAGAATTTACTCAGTTTCTTGTGCTAAAAAATCACGATGTACATGGCTTAAATCTACCAGCTCATAGTCTGCCAATTCAAAAATTTGCCAAATTGCAATCGCATCTTCTTTTAAATCGACTGCCTGGGTCGCACGATTCGACAATTGCCATTGCAAATCAGAAATCCATAAATAGTATTGCCTAGTCGCCGCATTAAAGGCCTGAACTTTTCCATCGGCATTAATCCCTTGAATGATGGCGCCTTCGGGTAAGGTCGCTTCAAGATTGGGTAAGCTAATGTCCACAAAATGCTTGATTTGTCGCAAACCATAACCTGCAAACATTTCTTTTTGAGCTTCACTTAACTGTGCATATTTTTGCTCTATATCTGCAATTACCAGTGTGTCCATGTCACCTCCCATCGGTCAAATGCTGAGACGCTGCTCAGCAATATTTCATTTTAAATATTAAATACTAGTTATTGTTATACCTGAAATGGCGCATTTAACGAATAAGACAATAGTGAAATGCTTACCCGAACGCCAATGTTCAGTTCAATTCCATTTTAAGGTTTATATATGAAAGTTTTGTGCCAAAAATACAATTTTCATGATTTTTATTCTATAACACTTCGCACATGATCATTCTTCTTTATGTTGTGCACGTGGATGGGCCTGATCATAAATCTGGGCCAGATGATCAAAATCGACATGGGTGTAAATTTGCGTGGTGGTTAAATTGCTGTGACCCAGCATTTCCTGCACGGCTCGTAAGTCCCGGCTATTCGACAACATATGACTGGCAAAACAATGTCTTAATAAATGTGGATGCAGATCGACATTGACGCCTGCGCGCTGTGCCTGAAACTTGACCCGATTTTCAATTTGTCTTGCACCGAGCGGATTGCCTTTCTGGGTAATAAATACATTCGCCTCCGGCACAAAATCACCATTCCATAAGGGATAGACTTGCAACCAGGCCATCACGCTGTCTTTGGCCTTGGAGCCAAAAGGCACAATCCGGGTTTTATTGCCTTTACCAGTAATGCGTAATAACTGCCGGTTGAAATCAATATCTTTAATTCTCAGGCTTTGCAGTTCTGCCAGACGCAACCCACTCGAATAAAGCAATTCCAAAATCGCTTTGTCCCGGAGCCACATTTGCTGCTGTATTTCATTTTCGGGCGCAGGCTGATCAATAATCTGGTTGACTGTTTCAATATCCACCATGCCCGGCAAAGGACGCGATTGACGTTTTAACTGAAAATCATCCGCCGGATTAAAAGCCATATGCTGAGCCTGCTCGGCCCATTTCATAAACTGGCGAATAGCCGAAAGCATACGTTGCAGGCTGCTAGGACTGAGCTGATGCTGTTCAACTTTTTCAGCCAGAAACTGGCGTAAATCGGTGGCTTCCACATCGTTTAAATTGAGCTGCTCACGCTGGCAAAACTCTAAAAAATCCGAGACATCACGTTCATAGGCTTGCAAGGTATGTTTGGACTGGTTTTGGATTTCACGTTCTTTCAGCCACATATTGAGCAAGAGTTGAGGTGGGACAATCACTGCTTGCTCCATTTAGAGTTGCTCCAAATAATCTTGAATCAGCATTGCAACCTGATCTGCATGCGTATTGGCAAAGAAATGATCTCCACCTTGGATAATATGCAATTTTGCATTTTTAAAAATTCCTGCCAAGTATTGTCCAAGCTGAACAGTACTTAAAGGATCATGATCGCCCCAGATCAGCAAGATCGGAACGTCCAGACTTGCGAGCTGAACGCGGCTAAATTCAGTTTGGTCTTGTTCAAACCAGTCCGGCGCTGTTTTAAACAGTTCACGATAATCTGTTCGCCAGTCTGCACAATGAAAAGTTTTTAAATTCAGACCACCAGATGTCGCCAACAATACCAGCCCTTTGACTTTCTGTGGATGCTTAAGTGCCAACCCAACGGCCAAGACACCGCCCATAGACTGGGCAATCAGAATGGAATCATCCTCAATTTTTTCTTTCACGAATTCTTGCAGATCATACAGGTTTTGAATGGCCAAATTTGGTGCTACGCCATCAAAGCCCGGATAGGCAATGACTTGCTGATCTGGATATTTGGTTAATGCTGCCCTTAATGGCTGCCAAAAGTGCTGGCTTCCTGAAGCACCCGGCAGGAAAACAAGCGTATTCATCTCGGTCAAATTCTACGGTTTTTCCCATCCTAGCATAAAAAAAGCACCATCGATCAGACAGTGCTTTTTTCTCAAGCGGAACCAAGCTTAACCCTGGAAATAACGTAAATCCAGACGTCCTTCATATACGGTCGCCGTTGGTCCGGTCATCCAGACCACATCACCTTCTTTCCATTCAATTTGCAGCTTGCCGCCTGCCAGTTCAACTTCGACTTTACTCGACAGCAGACCACGACGCATACCTGAAATTGCGGCAGCACAGGCACCTGTACCACAAGCTAAGGTCTCGCCTACACCACGCTCGTACACACGTAAACGTGCATGTTTTTCATCAATAATCTGCATAAAGCCAGCATTGACTCGTGCCGGGAAGCGCGCATGTGATTCAACTTGTGGACCAATACGTGCGACATCGGCAGCAATCACATCCGGTACGATTGTCACCGCATGTGGATTCCCCATATTGACCACATCAATGGTCAGCTTTTCACCGCCAGCAAGATCGATGTCATACAGGCTCTCCGGCGCATCAGCTACAAATGGAATTTCCTGAGGCAAAAATTTTGGATAACCCATATTGACCCGTACCCAGCCATTCGCACCCAATTCCGGCTCAACAATACCAGATTTGGTTTGCACCTTGATTTTGGTTTTGGTGGTGAGCTGACGATCATGTACAAATTTGGCAAAACAGCGCACGCCATTGCCACATTGCTCCACTTCCGAACCATCGGCATTAAAAATCCGGTATTTAAAGTCTGCACTTGGCACATCGGGTGGCTCAACCACCAAGAGTTGATCAAAACCAATGCCGAAGTTACGGTTGGCCAAACGCTGAATGGTCAAAGTGTCTAAATAAGCACGCTGGCTGATCAGGTCAACCACCATAAAGTCATTGCCCAGACCATGCATCTTGGTAAATTCTAATAACATCCTGATTTATCCTTAAGGCAATAAACGCTCACGTTCCCAGAGTGATTCAATCGTTTCACGTTCACGAATCAAATGCGCCTGATCAGCGTCGACCATTACTTCAGCAGCACGACCACGGCTGTTGTAGTTTGAGCTCATCACAAAACCGTATGCACCAGCGCCAAGTACAGCCAGCACATCATTTTCCTTGATCGCAAGCTCGCGCTCTTTACCCAGGAAATCACCAGTTTCACAAATTGCACCCACGACATCCCATTCTTTCGTTTCGATATCGGTACGAGGTGTAACAGATTGAATGTCCATCCATGCTTCATATAAAGCAGGACGAATCAGGTCATTCATCGCAGCATCAATAATCGCGAAATTACGGTGATTCGTTGGTTTTAATAGATCCACTTTAGTCAGCAGCACACCTGCATTGGCAGAGATACTACGTCCCGGTTCCATATACACTTTCAAGCCCAATTTTTCTAAAGCTGGACGTAGCGCATTGGCATATTCTTCAACCGACGGCGGGGTTTCATCTTTATACGTCACACCCAGACCACCGCCGATATCGATGTGTTTGAGGTGAATGCCCAGCTCTTTTAACTGGTCGATCATCACAATGACACGATCCAGTGCATCCACAAATGGCTGGGTTTCAGTCAGCTGTGAACCGATATGGCAGTCAATCCCAACCACATCCAGATTTGGCAATGACGCTGCATATTGATAAGTTTCAAACACGCTATCAGACGGAATACCGAATTTATTTTCTTTTAAGCCGGTTGAAATATAAGGATGGGTTTTGGCATCGACATCAGGATTCACACGTAATGAAATCGGCGCTTTGATATTTAATTCAGCCGCAACCTTCTGGATACGATCCAGCTCGGCATAAGATTCCACGTTGAAACAGGCAATGCCGACTTCCAACGCTTTTTTGATATCCGCTTCAGATTTACCCAAGCCCGAAAATACGATTTTCGATGCATCACCACCGGCTTTCAGCACACGCGCCAATTCACCACCGGTCACAATATCAAAACCGGCACCCTGTTTGGCCAATACATTCAATACCGCAAGATTAGAGTTGGACTTTACCGCAAAACAGATTTGATGGTCGATAAAATCAAAAGCACGGTCCATATCTAAAAAATGCTTTTCCAAAGTGGCTTTAGAATAAACATAGAGTGGTGTGCCGAATTGCTCCGCGAGCTGTTGTAATGAACATTGCTCAGCGTGCAATACCCCATTAATGCGGGTGAAACTCATGAAGGTATCCTTTCTGTGAAAGCGTTATGGTGTGGTTTTAACGTCTGAATCTGTAGGTGCAGCAAACTGTTGTTGCACGGGTGCCTCGCGTTTTTCATCGGACGCTTTAGGCTCAGTTTCAGTATTTTTGTATAACAGATACTTGGCACGCTTGTCGTAATTCGGATCATTCGGCAAGTGCAAAGCACCTGACTGTCCACAACCTGCAAGAACAAGACCTGTCGCTAAGATACTGATGTAGCAAATGACTTGGCGCATCTGACCACCTAATGTAATAGTTTCGATGAAGTATAACGCGATCATTCGGCATGACCCAAGCGTTAAACGCTAGAGAGTATCTTTAGACAAAAAAAAACGCCAGCAGATCGCTGACGTTTTTATTGATAAGGTTTATTTATGTTTCTGTTTATAGAAACCAAAATAGCCAATGATTAACAGGATAAACCAGATCGGACTGATCATCAGTGCCTGGCGGGTATCCTCTTCCAGCGCCAAGACCACGATCATGCTTAGGAAGAAAATAATCACGACCCAACAAGTCACTAAACCACCTGGCAACTTAAAAGTTGACTTTGCATGTAGTTCTGGACGTGTTTTGTAATACACGATATAGCTCCAGATAATGATGATCCAGACACAAATAAACAGAATCGTGGATAAAGTCGTTGCCAAGGTAAAGGCCCGAACGGTATCCGGAACAAAATACTGAAGTGCTGCACCCAGCAACAAACACACGGCAGAAAAATACAGGGCATTTGCAGGCACTGCGCGACGGTTCAAGCGACCAAAGGCAACCGGTGCCTGCTCTTCACGCGACAGACCAAACAGCATACGGCTGGTCGAGAATACGCCACTGTTCATCGATGACATCACCGAGGACAATACCACCAGGTTCATGATAATCGCAGCCGCTGCAATGCCAGCCTGACTGAACAGGTTTACAAAGGGCGAAACATTCGGGTCAATCTGGTTCCATGGAGTTACTGACATCACAATGAGCAGTGCCAATACATAGAAAATAATGATACGGATCGGAATAGAGTTCACCGCTTTTGGCAGGTTCTTTTCCGGATCTTTGGTTTCAGCCGCGGTAGTCCCCACCAGTTCCACCCCCACAAAGGCAAAGATGGCAATCTGGAAACCGGCCAGGAAGCCCATGGCACCCGTTGGGAACAAACCGCCATGCTCCCAGATATGACTAAAGGATGCGACCGTACCAACATCATTGGTAAAGCCAGTAAACACCATCCACAGACCAACAGCAATCAGCACCACAATGGCGATAATTTTGACCAGGGCAAACCAGAATTCCATTTCACCAAACAGTTTTACCGTGACCAGATTCAGCCCCATGATAAACACAATCGCGGCAACACTGATCATGACGCCTTCTTCAGGGCTAAAGGGCAAACCATTATTGAAGAATTGCAGATAATAAATAATGGCTGACAGATCTGCAATCCCGATGGTGATCCAGCACAGCCAGTAGGTCCAGCCAACAAAGTATCCGGCCCAAGGCCCGATCAGATCCGTGGCAAAATCAATAAATGATTTATATTGTAAATTGGAGAGCAACAACTCACCCAATGCACGCATCACCAGAAAGACCATAAAACCGATGATCATATAGATCACCAGAATCGAAGGACCTGCGAGACTGATGGTTTTACCCGAACCCATAAACAGGCCGGTTCCGATGGCGCCCCCAATGGCAATTAACTGTAGGTGCCGATTGGACAAACTCCGCTTTAATTCACCGTGCTCTGCCGACGAATTGTTATGTTTTTCTGACATTATTAATTACAACTTTGAGTTTTACTCGCGACAAATTAACGTAAAAAATGCTGAATACAAAAATAAAATTTGCATCATTTGTATTTCCTGATTAATTGAAGAAGTTAATTTATTTTTCTTATATCGCTCTACGGTTACACTTCTGCTTTATTTTTGACCTGTGATATTCCAGTAATTTCTTGTCAAATTTTTAAAACTGTGTAAAAAATAGAACACTATTCAGTCAATTTATGCATTCAGGATGAATGTATCTGGCATAGCAATTGCTTTTTAATCAATACCTCGAACTACACAGACATGGATCAATAAGAAGAATTTTATGCAAAATTTACAAAGTTTAATGGAAACTTTAAGCGGCTGGGTCTGGGGCCCTTATATGCTGGTACTAATTGTTGGTACCGGGATCTTCCTTACCTTTCGTTTATTGTTCTGGCAGTTCCGCATGTTGCCTTTAGCCTTTAAACAGGTCTTTGGCAAGCACCCTGACCATTCAGGGGACATTTCCCAATTCGCCTCATTGATGACCGCACTCTCTGCCACGATTGGTACCGGTAATATTGCCGGCGTAGCCACTGCCTGTGTCCTCGGGGGTCCGGGCGCCGTGTTCTGGATGTGGATGACCGCCCTGTTTGGTATGGCCACCAAATATGGCGAAGGTGTTCTGGCAGTCAAATACCGAGTCAAAAATGAAAAAGGTGAAATGTCGGGTGGTCCGATGTACTTCATCGAGCGTGGTCTGAAATGGAAATGGCTGGCACTGATTTTTGCCTTGTTCGGGACACTGGCTTCTTTTGGAATCGGCAGTTCAGTACAGTCGAATACTGTAGCACTGGCGGTTGAAAACAGCTTGGGCATCGAAACCTGGATGACCGGTATCGTCATTACCGCCTTTTCAGCACTGGTGATTCTCGGCGGAATTCAAACCATTTCTCGCGCTTCTTCAGTAATTGTTCCAGTTATGGCCCTGGGCTATGTTGCAGGGGGAGTGACGATTATCATCAACAATCTGGAGTTAGTCGCTCCAGCCCTGAAAATGATCTTTACCTATGCCTTTACCGGTGAGGCTGCTGTAGGTGGTGCGATTGGCGCAGCGATTCGTTATGGTGTAGCGCGTGGAGTATTCTCCAACGAAGCCGGTATGGGTTCTGCACCGATTGCGGCCGCAGCAGCGAAAACCGATCATCCGGCCCGTCAAGGTCTGGTGTCTATGACTGGTACCTTTATTGATACGATTATCGTCTGTTCGATTACCGGTATTGTACTGGTGATGGGTTATATCATGGCCGGCAACTCATTCGGTGACCAGACCGGCGCAGTATTGACCATCAGCGCGTTTGACAAACTGTTGCCTGGGATCGGCGGCTGGATTGTGACCCTCGGGATTATTTTCTTTGCTTATTCCACCATCTTGGGTTGGAGCTACTATGGCGAGAAATGTGCCACTTATTTGCTCGGTGAGAAGTTTGTGCTGCCCTATCGCATTATTTATATCGCTTCGGTATTTATTGGCTGTGTGGCGACCCTTGATCTGGTTTGGCTCTTCGCCGATACCTTTAATGGGCTCATGGCGGTTCCAAACTTAATTGCACTATTGCTTTTATCCGGAGTGATTGCCAAGGAATCGAAAGACTTTATTGCAAGACGTAAATCTGGTGAACTTTATTAATTGATAAGCTATTTAATTACTCAACTTAAATAGTAAAGAGCCACGTCAATCGTGGCTTTTTCTGCTTAATCTTTTCCATTTTTCATTATGAAAATTTAGCAACGCAAACCACCCCATTGTGGTACTTTGCTATCAGACTCGAGTTCAAGCGCCAGAGCCAAAGAAAGAACAAAAAACTGAATGCCTTCAATTTTCATATTGCCCTGTTCATCTTCCAGATACTCACTCAGTTTTTGATAGGTTTTATGATGCAGATCAAAAGGTACATCCAGATAAAGCCCACCCAGGTAGATTTCACTATGGACGGTTTGATCCACACCTAAACACGGCATATACACAATCCCCTGTTGCTCTAGCCAGCCGATTAACATTTGGCGAACCGAGTTTGCATCCCGATCTGGATGTACATAATGATCAAAATGCACAAATAACACATCACGGTTTTTTTCACGTGCGATCGCATCAATATGTTTGAGCAATTGTGACAAGATCTGTTCCATTCCAGCATAACAAGATGGGCATTATAGACGGCGTTGACGCACAGCATTCAAATCAGCATAAATAAAAACGACAAGACTTGTCGTAAAAACCATGATTTTTCAGGTGAAAGACTTGGTTTTCGATGGCATTCACCGCTATGCTGTCACTCAATTTCAATCGCTTCATCTTCAAATATGGCTAAAGCAAAAAGTGTGTATCGTTGTGAACAATGTGGTGCCGATCATCCAAAATGGTCGGGGCAGTGTTCTGAATGCGGGGAATGGAACAGCCTGGTTGAGGTGACCATTGCACCGGCAGTAACGCATCGTGCACAGCCAAAAATTGGTGGTGGATACGCAGGCCAGGCGTCCAGCATCACGACTTTAAATCAGGTCTCAGTCTCTCATGAAACCCGTCTGCCGACGGGGATCAATGAATTTGACCGGGTTCTGGGTGGCGGACTGGTAACAGGTTCCGTCGTTCTGATTGGCGGTGATCCCGGAATTGGTAAATCGACTATTTTGCTGCAAACAGCCGCGCACATGGCTTCTGCCAAAAATTCGGCCTTATATGTCACCGGTGAAGAATCCTTGTCTCAGGTCGCGCTACGTGCCCAGCGTCTGGATCTGCCGACCGATCAGCTCAAAGTTATGGCCGAAACCTGTGTTGAACGTATTTGTGAAGTATTGGCCCAACAACGCCCTGCGGTGGCTATTCTAGACTCTATTCAAACCCTGTACACCGAGACCTTACAATCTGCACCAGGTGGTGTCTCACAAATTCGTGAATCAGCGGCCTTGTTGACCCGTTTTGCCAAAAATAGTGGCACGTCTTTGTTTCTGGTCGGTCATGTAACCAAAGAAGGCGCACTGGCCGGCCCACGTGTACTGGAACATATGGTGGACTGTGTGCTGTATTTTGAAGGCCAGTCGGATTCACGTTACCGGATGATCCGAGCGGTCAAAAACCGTTTTGGTGCGGTCAATGAGCTCGGTGTGTTCGGCATGACCGATAAAGGTCTGCGCGAAGTGTCCAATCCTTCAGCCATCTTTTTAAGCCGTTATGATGAAGCGATTCCCGGTTCGATTGTAATGATCAGCCGCGAAGGTACGCGCCCGCTACTGGTTGAGGTTCAGGCACTGGTCGATGATGCGCATGGTCAGCCACGACGCGTAGCGCTTGGTTTGGATCAGAACCGTCTAAATATGCTCCTTGCAGTCATGCATCGGCATGGTGGTGTGCAAACCTCCGGCCAGGATGTGTATGTCAATATTGTCGGTGGATTGAAAATTACCGAAACAGGTTCGGATCTGGCGGTACTTCTCGCCTGCGCTTCCAGCATTCGTGGCAAAGCCTTACCGCAACAGCTGGCGGTTTTTGGGGAAGTCGGACTGTCTGGAGAGATTCGCCCTGTGCCGAACGGTCAGGAACGGCTAAAAGAAGCGATTAAACATGGTTTTAAATACATTATTGTCCCTCGCGGCAATGCACCGCAAAAATCCATCGAGGGCGTGCAAATTATTGCAGTTGCGCGTTTACATGAAGCCTTGAGCGAGGCAATGGCGCTGAGTGATGAACTCAATTAACTGTAAACCGGCTCATTTCGTACAAAGAGCAAAAAAATACAGATTTTTGATTGAAATTCCACACAAAGCCTATATAAATAGACTGTACAAACAGGTTTTATTCTCATAGGAAAAATGAATGGAAGTTCGACAGCGCGGTTTGATCACAGGTATCTTGACAGCAGTTTTATTGGTTGCGCCTTTTGCAGCTGAAGCAAAACGTGCCGGTGGCGGTAAAAGTCACGGCATGCAACGTTCTGCACAACCTACTCAATCTTATCAACAACCTCGTCAAGCTGCGCCTGCTCAACAAGCGCCAGTTGCCGGTGCTGCAACCCAGCAAAAATCCGGTCCGGGTGTCGGCGGCATGGTTGCCGCGGGTGTAGCCGGTGCTGCGATTGGTGCAGTTGCTGCCAATGCCTTGGCGGATGATCAAAGTGTAGCAGCATCTGAAGCTCAGGCTGCTCAAGCCGAAGAGGAAAAAGGTGGTATTCCAGGCTGGATCTGGATCCTTCTTGCTGCTGCTGTTGCCTTCTTCATTTTCCGTAAGATGGGCGCAAAAAAAAAAGTAGCTTCTAACCCATACGCACCAAATAGCGGTGCTGGTAATACAGCACCTTTTGGTCAGGCACCGACTGCACCTCGCGGTGGTGACAGTACCAATATTTTTGGTCAGAATGTGGGTGGTCAAACGTCAAGCAACAATGCTCCGTTCGGTTCTGCTCCGGTAAATAACGCGCCTTTTGGTGCAGCTTATACCCAAAGTGGCAGCCAGTTACCGGATGGTACTGAACCTGCAGCATTCTTGCGTGTAGCGCGTCAGCGTTTTAACCATATTCAGTCCATGAATACAGCAAGCAACATTTCTGAAATTCAGCGTTATCTGACTCCTGAACTTTATCAGTCAATGTATAACGACATCATGAGCAATCAGGATCAGGATGTTGCCGAGTTTTCAAATCTGAATGCGATGGTCGTCGACTCATCGACTGACAATGGCCAGTATATTGTCAGCGTACGCTTTACAGGTACGGTAAGCGAAGACTTAAACAGCTTGCCGCAACCGTTCGCAGAAATCTGGCATTTCACCAAACCAGCAGGTTCAAATCAGGACTGGGTGGTTGCAGGTATTCAGCAAGACTAATCGTGAATAAATGAAGTTTAGACAGCGGCCTTCGAGCCGCTGTTTTTATTTTCAAGCCTTACATTTTGATCTTTTTTAATTCCCTTCCCCCTCTCTTTTTTAACCTAACTTCCAGTTTTACTTATTTTTCATATAAATAGTTCAACAACCCATATTTAAAATCTAAACAATAATTGTTATCATTATCATTAATTAATTCATAAGTTTGTAAATAGAATTTTCGATGATGAATAGTCCGAATATGCAAGCCATAGCGACTGGAACAGTTACTGCACCGAAACCATCAAGCAAAAATAAAGTCAAAGCAAATATGCTGGCTTATCGTGGGATGATTTTATATCGCTTTATTCTGGCGGGTGCTGGCGGTTATCTACTGGCTACACTGGCAACGATCTTGATTGCCCAGCTTTTTATCGACAGTGGAAGCAGTGCAGCCATGTCCGCCACCCTGATTGGCTTTAGCTTGAATGCTGCTGCATTTATCTGGGTATTTATTGTGAATAAGACGCTCAAAGCTACGCTCGGGATCGCGATTCCCGGTGTTTTACTCTATATCGCCTATAAGCTTTTAGGAAATTGAGATGAGAGTAGATGCAAAACCCGAAGGTCCACGCCAGTCGATGTCGTGGTTGCATACTTGGGCCAGTCTGATTTTAGGCTGGCTTTTATATGCGATTTTCTTGACCGGAACCTTAAGCTTTTTCCAGAACGAAATTACCGTCTGGATGAAACCGGAATTTCATCAATCAGTTCCACCAAAGACTCAAATCGAACAAACCCGTGTGGCACTGGCTTATCTGCAACAGCACCATCCGGATGCTGGCAGCTGGGCAATCCAGCTTCCTAACTCACGCCAAAACACTACCACCCTGACTATTCGTAGTGCCAGCGAAGATCCGCGTGCCCGTCGTGGCGGTACCCGCGTGACGATTGACAGCACCACGGGGGAAGTTTTGCAAGCGCGTGAAACACGTGGCGGTTCATTCTTATACCGTTTCCACTTTGAATTATATGGTTTGCCAAGGATCTGGGCACGCTGGATTGTCGGCGTTGCGACCCTGCTCATGCTGGTGGCAATCATCAGCGGTGTCATTACCCATAAGAAAATTTTCAAGGATTTTTTTACTTTCCGTCCCGGCAAAGGTCAGCGTTCATGGTTGGATGCACACAATGCTACTGCGGTATTTGCCCTGCCCTTTCACATCATGATTACCTTCAGTGGCTTATTATTATTGCTTTTTACCCTCATGCCCTGGGGCGTAAACCAGATTTATGAAAATCGTGGTGCTTTCCTTCAGGATCAACGTAAGAGTTTGGTTCAAGACAACAGTATTCAGGCTGAATCCCGTGAAACCCATAGTGAGAGCAAAAAACGTCGACCGCAAGCTGAGAGAGAAAATCGTGGCGAGCGCGGTGAAATGTCTGCACGCAGTGAAGGTCGCCGCTCTCGTGATGAAATGCAAGCTGCACCTCCTGCACCGTTAACCGATCTAGCTCCGATCTTGGCAACAGCCGAAAAAGAATGGAAAAATAATCCGGTGGGTATGATAACTATTATCCAGCCAAATACCGTAAAAGCAGAAATTGAGCTTCGTGCCTTAAACGGAGTCAGCGTAGCTTATCGCAATGTTTATCCGAGCCTTGCTTTTAATGGCGTAACAGGTGAATTAAAGCCAGATCAAACCACACTGAAAATGCCTTCAATCGCAAATGGTATTTATAATGTATTCACCACATTGCATGAAGCACGTGGCGTAGATCTGGCGTTACGCTGGTTATTGTTCATGTCAGGTGTGGTGGGTACCTTGATGATTGCCACCGGCTTGATTCTATGGTGTGTCAAACGTGCACCACAGCAACAGAAACAAGGCTATAAATCGTTTGGTTATCGTCTTGTGGAAGTCACCAATATCGCTGCCATTATTGGTTTACCTGTTGCCTGTGCTGCCTATTTCTATGCCAACCGTTTTATTCCGGCAGACATGGAGATGCGTCTGAACTGGGAAATTCGTAGCTTCTTTATTGTCTGGTTGCTGACGTTGCTGTATGCCATGATTCGCAGTCATCGACAAGCTTGGCTAGAGCTTCTCATGCTTGCAACTGGGACATTTGCCTTGCTCCCAATCGTCAATTTTCTGACCGGCGGTCAGGCGATCTGGAACACCATTATGCATGGTCAATGGGTCATTGCTTCTTTTGATCTAGCGATGTGGGTGCTTGCGATCTTGTTCTGGTTTTCATTTAAAAAAGTGAAAAACCATAAAGGCTTGTCGCCTAAAAAAGCCAAGGTTGCTCTCAAGGAGAATCAGTCATGATGTTTTTCTTACTGATTTGGGCTTTAACTTCACTGGGTTTCTTTGCGCTTGCAACGTCGATGTCCAAACATCAAAAACAAATTTTTGACACAGAACTCAACCCTGCAAAAACACAACTTGCGACTATTCTCGGTTGGGTATTGCTCATACTCGCCCTGATTCTGTGCCTGTGTACAGGAGCTATCAGCAATATGATCAGTTACTGGCTGGGTAGTCTGACTTTTGCAGCACTGGTGGTCGGCTTAAGCCTGAGTTATCTGGCAAGTAGAATTAAAGTGATCGTAATGTTCTGTGTGTTCATCGCCTCGATCTCAGGGATTCTTTGCTTGATCTAATCATTTGATTGACCAATCTCTTTAAAAAGCTGACTTTCGGATTGGCTTTTTTGCTTTAAACCTTTTAGTCTACACACAATATTTTTGAGATGTTGATATGACCCAGCGTGTTTCTCCCCCTGCTGCCCTGACCAATCTTGCCTTAGCCGGCAATGCTGAAGCGCAATTTGAACTGGCTGAACTGTATATGCAAAGCGAGCATGATGATGACATCATTCTTGCTGAAGAATGGGCGTTGAAAGCTGCCAACGGCGGGCTGGTGGATGCAATGTACTGGTTAGGTGAAGGTTATACCGTTTATGCCAAAGAGTTAGCAGAAAAAGATCCTGAAGAATCCAAAGCTCACTTTGAGTTAGCCTATTACTGGTTAAGCAAGGCCAATATCGAGAAGCACCCTGCTGCGACTTTGGAGCTGGCAGGTTTTTACCGTCGTGGCGATGTAATTGAAAAAGACGTCGAAAAATCGATTGCTTTGGTAAAACAGGCTGCGGAATGGGGCGAAGTTCAGGCGATGCGTGATCTTGCATTTATTTATGCCAATGGTTTAGGCGTAGATGGCAATGAAGAACAGGCTGAGTTCTGGACTCAAAAAGCAGATGCTGCTGAAGCTAAATAAGTAAAAAAAAGCCCATCAGATGATGGGCTTTTTTTTTAAGGATTATTCCAACAACCTGAACTTTGGCTGTCAAAAAATTCTATTTCGATATTTGGAGCTACTTTTTCATTTTTTATAAGCCGATAAATTCGATGGCACTCTTCCTGATTATTTTGAAATATAGAAATAGCCACCTTACCTGATTGTTTATTCTTAAATATCTGCTTTACCAAATGTGATTCCTGCTTGCCTAAGCTCCAGCCATAAATGACTAAATTAGCTTTTTGAGTTATTAAATCTGGTAGAACTTCATAGAAAATAGTACTCAAATAGGAACTACTTTTTATAGATTCAAGCTTTTTAGTTCCCGTACCCTCGGCAACAAATAAAGGAATTTTATTATCTTCCCATTGTGAAGTAATAACTTCTAACAAACCCTCAAAATCCCCTCTTTGAACTTTAGTTTCGGTATTTTTTGCATCTCTGAAAATAGATAAATTACCATGTTGATAAAGACTCAAAGTTACTTCTTTTTCCTTACGAATAGGATTTCTCAAATCTTGCCAATTATTTCTAAATAACCCGCTACCTTGAAAACAATCTTTAAATCTATGCCCATCTTCATTTCTATTTCCATACATTAAAATCCAATACAGGATTAAATCGTAATTAAGGGAGACTACTGTTCTAAATTGTTTTGTAAATTGATATAGCTGAGGTAATTGATCCGCGATATCAGAATGTTCACAATGAACTTCCTTCACCACTTTAATAAGAGCTTGTTTTATATTTTCGTAAGCTGAATCAAGTTTTTGATCAACTATTCCCAAATGCTTATTTATTAACTTCGCATGCCAAACCAATCGTAAAATTAATTCAAAATCAGATGTATCAAACTCAATAAAAAGTTTAGATATATCATCATTAAAAAGTCTTAATTTTTCAGCCTCTTCTTTTAAAGAATCAAAACGAAATTTTTGATGCAAAGCAACACTCGCCCCATTACCAATAATTAAATTGCCATTCTCATAATTATCCTTAATTTCAGCCCAGTCTTTGATTGCATACTCAAAACCATCAGTCATAGTTTATTCTCAAAATTTTCTTATTAGTCAGATATTAATCAATTTAGGATTGGAACAAAATCAATTTCCAAGTACAATACTGCGCTAGTCGAGGGATGCTGCGACGTTTTACAGGCACTAAATGTAAAATCGCTAGGCTCGACCATCGGTCAGACATTCGTTCTGATCAACAACGGCATCCGCGAACAGAACGATCCAATCTATTTTTTCCTAGGAGATCCTGATGAACGCGGTTACTGCTTCATTTACAGATTACAAAGTTGCTGATATTTCACTTGCTGATTACGGCCGTAAAGAAATCAAACTTGCTGAAGCTGAAATGCCAGCCCTAATGGGTCTGCGTAAACGCTACTCGGCAGCAAAACCGCTTGCAGGCGCGAAAATTCTCGGCTGTATCCACATGACCATTCAAACTGCCGTTTTAATTGAAACGCTGGTTGAATTGGGTGCAGAAGTTCGCTGGACTTCATGTAACATCTTCTCGACTCAAGACCATGCTGCTGCTGCAATCGCTGCTGCGGGCATTCCTGTATTTGCTTGGAAAGGCGAAACTGAAGAAGAATACATGTGGTGTCTTGAACAACAAATCAATGTAAATGGCACGCCTTGGGATGCCAACATGATTCTTGACGATGGCGGTGACTTAACGCTACTTGTTCATGAAAAATATCCAGAAGTGATTGCAAAAATTCACGGTGTAACTGAAGAAACAACGACAGGTGTTCAACGTCTGTACGAAATGCTTCGTGATGGCACTTTAAAAGTTCCTGCAATCAACGTAAACGATTCAGTAACCAAGTCTAAAAACGACAACAAATACGGTTGCCGTCACTCACTGAACGATGCAATCAAACGTGGTACAGATATGCTTTTATCTGGCCGTCGTGCACTTGTGATCGGTTATGGTGACGTAGGTAAAGGTTCTGCGCAATCCCTTCGTCAAGAAGGCATGATTGTACGCGTAACTGAAGTTGATCCAATCTGCGCAATGCAAGCATGCATGGACGGTTACGAAGTTGTATCTCCATACAAAAATGGCGTGCAAACTGGCAAGAAAGAAGACATCAATGTTGACCTTCTTCAAAACACTGACCTTATCGTAACTACAACTGGTAACTACCACGTATGTGACGCTGCAATGCTTGATTCATTAAAAGCTGGCGCAGTTGTTTGTAACATCGGTCACTTTGATACTGAAATTGATACAGCTTACCTACGTGGCTACAAGTGGGTTGAAGTTAAACCTCAAGTACACCAGGTGTATCGTTCAGAAAATGAAAATGATTACCTGATCCTTCTTTCTGAAGGCCGTTTGGTGAACCTTGGTAATGCGACTGGTCACCCATCACGTATTATGGATGGTTCATTTGCCAACCAGGTATTGGGTCAAATGCATTTATTCGCTGAGAAATTTGCTGATCTTCCAGAATCTGAAAAAGCTGCACAAATTCGTGTAGAACTTCTTCCTAAGAAATTAGATGAAGAAGTTGCTGCTGCGATGGTTGCTGGTTTCGGTGGTGTCTTGACTCAACTGACTCAAGAACAAGCGGATTACTTAGGCGTTCAAGTTGAAGGTCCATTCAAATCTGATGCTTATAAATATTAATACCCCTCACCCCATCCCTCTCCCTTAGGGAGAGGGTGACCATCCAAATTATTTTCAATGAAGTTTTAATGACTTCAAGTGAAAAAAATATGGGCTTAAACCCTGTATAATTCAGTAATGAATTCTCCTCTCCCTTTGGGAGAGGTCAGGGAGAGGGTGATAAGTAAAAAGGATTTGAACATGTCTAAACAGATTCCAATTTCATTTGAATTCTTCCCGACCAAAACTGATGTAGGTGCGGAAAAACTCAAAGTTGTGCATCAAGAGCTACAACTCTTAAATCCAGAGTTCTTCTCTGTGACCTATGGTGCTGGTGGTTCCACTCGTGAACGCACCCTGTCTACTATCAATGACTTTAATGGCAAAGGCGCACCTGTTGCCCCTCACTTGTCTTGTATTGGCGATGACAAAGCACGTATTGCTGAACTTCTAGACCTGTACAAATCTCAAGGCATTAACCGTATTGTTGCCCTGCGTGGTGACTTGCCTTCAGGCCAAGTGGGTTTGGGTGAATTACCTTATGCAGCTGATCTGGTTCGCTTTATCCGCGAACATTCAGGCGATCATTTTAAAATTGAAGTCGCAGCTTATCCGGAAATGCATCCACAGGCAGAAAGCTTTGACAAAGACATTCAGCACTTTGTTGAAAAAGTTCAGGCCGGTGCCAATGCTGCTTTAACCCAGTTCTTCTTCAATCCAGATGCTTACTTTTACTTTGTAGATCGTATCCAGAAAGCAGGAATCGATATTCCGGTTGCGCCAGGCATCATGCCAATTACCAATTCCAGCAACCTGATTCGCTTTGCTGATGGTACCGGTGCTGAAATTCCACGCTGGATTCGCAAGCAACTGGCAACTTATGGTGACGATACTGCCAGCATTAAAGCCTTTGGCCATGAAGTTGTGGTTAAATTCTGTGAGCGTCTACTTGCAGGTGGTGCGCCAAGCTTGCATTTCTACACCATGAATACTACTGACCCGACCCGTCAGCTGGTCACCGATCTTGGTTTAGCTTAAGTCCTTTATTTCACCGATTTTTTGAGTAGAACGATCAATGCCACGTTTTTATATAGATGCTGATTTAACTATTGATGTCAGCCTTGAGCTTACGGAAACTGTATTTCATCATTGGGTAAAGGTTTTACGCGCGCAAGTCGGTGAAAGCGCGACCCTGTTCAATGGACAGGGTGGCGAATATGACGTGACTTTAACCGAGGTTGATAAAAAATCAGCCACCGTCTCGGTCAATGCATTTAATCCTGCCAATCGCACACCAAAGTTCCAGGCTTTGCTCGGTCAGGTGATGAGTAAAGGCGACCGTATGGATTATGCGATTCAGAAAGCAGTCGAACTGGGCGTTTCCGAAATTCAGCTGCTGACTTCGGATCGTTGTGAAATGCGTTTAAAGTATGATCGCGACCAGAAAAAGCTGGATCACTGGCAAGGCATTGCTATTGCGGCTTGTGAACAATGTGGTCTGAATATTGTTCCTAAAATTTTAGCGCCCATATCACTTGAAAAATGGCTGGATACTGAACTACCCAACACCAAACTGGTTTTGGCACCCAATAAAGATGAAACAGATGTACTGGCAGAGGCGACCTTGGATCTTGTCCTATTGATCGGCCCTGAGGGTGGCCTGAGTGAGGCGGAAATTAGTACCGCAAATCAAAAAGGTTTTCTCAACTGGTGTATAGGCGAGCGTGTCCTGCGTACCGAAACCGCTCCTGTTGTTGCTCTGTCAATTTTAAATTATGTGCTTTAATTCATCGGATGAGTAAAAATTTGCCTTTAATTTTGTTGATTTTTATTTTCAAGGCATCTAATCTCGACTAAAGAATAACAAATACTTATTAATTGATTTCACACACTTCTTGGAGTTTCTATAATAACAATGTACAAGGACGAAAACCGTTTAGGATGAATACAGGCATTGAATCACATGGTTGATAATCAGGACGACTATATTCAGCAGCATTTGCATGATGCTCAAATTGCGAATACGCTTCGCCATAGTCGCTATTTTTTGCTCAGTATCATGGTGATTTGCCTCTATATTTTTTGTATTTATCACATTCAATATAGTCCTTCTAATACGTATTTTAATACCTGGTTTATTCTGACAGAACTTCTGGTCAGCATGTGCTGGCTGGTGAATACGCTGTATTTCAAACCCGAACAATATAATCAGAAAAGCGCGCACCGCTGGTTACAGATGCAGAGCCTTGCAGTCGGAAGCTGTATCGCGGCCGGTATTTATACAATTTATTACTATTTGCCGCAGGCCAATCCTGTATTTGAAGATATTGAAGCACTGACCTTGTCTGCCTTGTTGCTGATTGTAAGCCAAGCATTTGGCCTGACCTACCTGACCCAGAAACTGAGCTATTTTTGTCTGGTCTTTTTGCCGTCCTTATTCCCTTTTTTACTGTCGCAGCTTGACCATGTCGGTCATTCCAATCCCTTTTTTGGTCTGGCCTTAAACTTTGCGCTCATAGTGATTCTGCTGTGCGCGACAAGTAGTTATCGAATTCACAGCCGCACCTCACGTCTGTATGCGGAAAATGATATTTTGGTGAAAAATGCAGAACAGCAAGTGCATTGGACTGATGAACTGTGCCAGCAACTCAAAACTGAAGTCAATAAATCCAAAGATATTAAACAGCAATTACAGCTCAGTAACCAATTGCTGGAGCAAAAAGTACGGGAACGTACCTATGATATTGAACAGATCAATTATGACCTGAAGAATCAGCAGCAGAATCTAAAACTTGCACATGAAATTGCCGGTATTCGGCCATGGGACTGGAATATTCAAGAGCGCAGCATCACCTTAACCAATCATAAAGACGAAAAGATTCTGCGCGATTCCAAAGATCATCATCTGCAATTACAGTATCTGATTCACCCTGAAGATCTGGCCTATTTTAAGCGCAATATGAAGCAGCATCTGCGTGGCCAGATTGAACGCTATGATGCCACTTACCGGATCAAGCTCAGTGAAGGTGGCTGGAGTTGGGTACATGATATTGGCCGGGTGATCAGTCGTGATCCTAAAAATAAAAAACCCTTGCGCATGGTCGGTATCCGTCGTGATATCCAGCAGGAACGTCTGTCTCAAGAACGTTTAAAACTGGTGGCCAGTGTACTGGAACAAGCTGCGGAAGGCATTTTCATTCTGAATCTTGATTTAGATTATATCGATGTCAATCCCCACTACGAATACCTGAGCGGTTTTGAGCGTGACCAGATCATCGGTAAATCCTTATTTGATATTGCGGTGCAAAATAAATCCCAGCAACGTACTTTTCAGGCCAATATTGTCAAACAGATTCAAAAGATTGGCTCTTATGATGGAGAGGTTTATGCCAAATTTCTGTCTGGCAAAGAGTCGACCTTATGGCTGCATATTAATGCCGTGACTGATGATGAAGGCCGGATTACCCATTATATTGGCATTGTCTCAGATCTGACTGAACGTAAATTACAGGAACAGCGTCTATCCTATCTAGAAAATTATGACACGCTGACTGACTTACCGAACCGCTTCTACTATAACTATCAGCTACATCAGTATCTGGTTTCGCAAAAAGACTCTATTAAAGAGATGGCTGTGATTCGGCTTAACATCGACCGTTTCCGCCCATTGAATGAATATCTGTCCAATAATGGCGGTGATGAACTTTTACGTCAGGTAGCGCAGCGGCTGCGCATGACCAATGCAGAAGCGTTATTTGTGGCACATCTAAATGGTGATGATTTTGCGATTCTCTATGAAATCTCACATATTCGCCCTTCAGTTCAGCACCATTGTGAACGCATCGCTCAGGCCTTTAGTAGACCATTTAATATTTACGGTCAGGATCATGTGATTACCTTGTCCATGGGTGTGGCATTTTATCCGGATCATGGCCGTCAGCTAGATTATTTAAATAACTGCGCCGAACAGGCATTGAACGAAGCCAAAAATCTCGGTGGCAACACTATTCATTTTTATTCCAGTGAAAATAATGCTTTACAGAACAAAGGGGTTTTCCTGGAACGTGATTTGCGCAAAGCAATCCAGAATAATGAACTGGTGGTGTATTATCAGCCAAAAATCAATTTCAGCGATCAAAGCATTTATGGCTTCGAAGCGCTGATTCGCTGGAACCATCCAGAAAAAGGCATTATCGCACCAGGCCTATTTATACCGTTAGCTGAACAGACCAGCCTGATTTCAGACATTGGCCGTCTGGTGATCCAGCAGGCCGCTAAACAGATTCGCCAATGGAATGATCTGGGCTTTAATCATATTTGTGTATCAGTCAATATCGTGGCGCAGCAATTGCGTCGTGGTCAATTACTTGATGATCTGGACCAAGCCATTGCAGACAACCATATTTCTGGCGCCAGCCTGGAGCTGGAAATTACCGAATCTTCTTTAATTGAAAATTCGGAAGCGGTCAAAAACCTGCTGAATGAAATTAAACAGCGACATATTCATATTGCCCTAGATGATTTCGGTACAGGTTATTCTTCTCTCTCCTATCTTGCTGATTTTCCGATTGATACTCTAAAAATTGATCGCAGTTTTGTTTGCAAGATTGGGGAAAACAAACAGGCAGCCATTGTCAGTGCTATGGTGGCCATGGGTAAAGCCATGGGCATGACCGTGGTCGCGGAAGGCATCGAGACTGAAGAGCAGCTAGAATATCTACGTGATTTAGACTGTGATATTGCCCAAGGTTACTTATTTTCCAAACCGCTTCCTGAGCAGGATGCAACCGCTTATTTAGTGCGAGACAAGACGCATCAGACTTATATATCCCAAGTCTAAGTCCATACCCCACTACAATAAGTTTGTTGGAAAAACGGCCGTCTTTGTCTGTCCGAACTGGCTAACAAATGGTATATTCAGGAACATAAATAAATTCTTTGCCCGCTGACCGGGTAATCTTTACAACGATCGAGAGACTGATGGACGAACAATCTTTAAAGCAACAGGCCCTTTACTATCACGAGTTTCCTACCCCGGGGAAAATCAGCGTTACACCAAGCAAACAATTGGTCAACCAACGTGACTTGGCCCTTGCTTACTCGCCTGGCGTAGCTGCACCATGTCTTGAGATTGAACGCGATCCTTCAACTGCTGCATTGTATACGGCTCGTGGCAACCTGGTTGCTGTCGTGACCAACGGTACTGCCGTGCTTGGCCTGGGTAATATTGGTCCTTTAGCTTCTAAACCAGTGATGGAAGGTAAAGGCGTATTATTCAAAAAATTCGCTGGCGTTGATGTATTCGATATCGAAATTGCTGAAAATGATCCAGACAAGATTGTGGATATTGTCGCTGCATTAGAACCGACTTTCGGCGGGATTAACCTTGAAGATATCAAGGCGCCAGAGTGTTTCTATATCGAGCAAAAACTGCGTGAACGCATGAATATTCCGGTATTCCATGATGATCAGCACGGTACTTCGATCATTGTCGGTTCTGCGCTCCTCAATGCGTTACAAATCAACGGCAAAAAAATTGAAGATATCAAGATCGTGGCTTCAGGCGCGGGTGCTGCTGCACTGTCTTGTTTGAATCTGCTTTGTGCTCTGGGTGCTAAAAAAGAGAATATCATCGTTGCCGATTCACGCGGTCTGCTGACTACGCATCGTGAAGGCCTGGATGAATCCAAGAAAGCCTATGTACAAGACATCGAAGCTACTCAGCTCGGTGACGTGATTGCGGGTGCAGACATGTTCCTCGGTCTTTCTGCTGCGGGCATTTTGACCAAAGAAATGGTCAAGGTCATGGCTGAAGATCCGATCATCTTTGCCTTGGCAAACCCGGATCCAGAAATTCTGCCTGAACATGCGCATGAAGTACGTGATGACGTGATCATGGCAACTGGCCGTTCTGACTATCCGAACCAGGTGAATAACGCACTGTGCTTCCCGTACATCTTCCGTGGTGCATTGGACGTTGGTGCAACCACCATTAACGAAGAAATGAAAATTGCCTGTGTCCACGCGATCGCGCGTATGGCACACGTTGAAGCTGATGCGGCGACTTATGGTGAAAAATCTGCATCATTTGGCCGTGAATACCTGATTCCGGGACCACTGGATCAACGTTTGATTCTAGAAATCGCACCTGCTGTTGCACAAGCAGCCATGGATTCTGGCGTGGCAACACGTCCAATCACGGATTTCTCGCATTATCGTCAACGTTTGTCTGAGTTTGTCTACAACTCTGCATTCATGATGAAACCGATTTTCGAACAAGCCAAATCTGATCCTAAACGTATTGCTTATGCGGAAGGTGAAGACCTGCGTGTACTTCGCGCAGTTCAAATTGCGGTAGATGATGGTCTGGCAATTCCAATTCTGGTGGGTCGCCCAGCTGTAATTGAAGCCAACATCAAAAAATTGGGTCTACGTCTTGAAGATGGCGTGAATATCACGATTGTTGATCAGGAAAAGAACCCCAACTATGAAATGTTTGCAGATGATTATTACAACATCATGCAGCGTAAGGGTGTAACGCCTGAATATGCACAGCGTGAAGCACGTCGTCGCTCGACCCTGATCGCAGCGATGCTTGTGAAACATGGTATGGCAGACGGTATGCTGTGTGGTACATATTCAAGCTACGACATTCACCTGGACTTCGTCAGCAACATCATTGGCAAGAAAGATGGTCATAACACTTTCTTTACCCTGAATGCCTTGATGCTTGAAGACCGCAACCTGTTCATTGCCGATACCTATGTCAACACCAACCCAACGGCTGAACAGCTGGCTGAAATGACCATTCTGGCCGCTGAAGAAGTTCGCCGTTTTGGTATGACACCACGTATTGCCCTGCTGTCTCACTCAAGTTTTGGTTCAGACCAGCATGATGCCAGCGCGCAAAAAATGCGTAAAGTATATGACATCCTGTCTGAAATCGCGCCTGAGCTGGAAGTTGAAGGTGAAATGCACGGTGATGCTGCACTGGATGAGAACATTCGTCAGTTTGCATTCCCGAATTCACGTTTCAAAGGCTCTGCAAACCTGCTGATCATGCCGAATCTGGATGCAGCCAATATCTCGTTCAACCTGTTAAAGGCAACTTCAGGCAACAACGTAACGATTGGTCCAATTCTTCTAGGTGCTGCGAAACCTGTCCACATTTTGACGCCGACTGCGACCACGCGCCGTGTGATCAACATGACTGCACTGACTGTTGCTGAAATCCAGCAAGCAGAACAAGATGCACTTTAAGCCAATGACAAGATAACGACGCATCAGCCTCGTTTCTTAACTTGAGAAAACCTCTATTCTGTAGCATGATGCTTGTAAGAATAGAGGTTTTTTCATGCAAGTTTATTTAGTAGGCGGCGCAGTTCGAGATCATTTGCTCGGACACCCCTATCACGAAAAAGATTATGTGGTCGTTGGTGCAACTCCCGCGCAAATGCTTGACTTAGGCTATCAGCCCGTAGGCAAAGATTTCCCTGTTTTTCTACATCCCCAAACAAAAGAAGAATATGCACTGGCGCGTACCGAACGTAAATCTGGCGCCGGTTATCATGGTTTTGAGTTTCATACCGATGTCAGCGTTACACTGGAGCAAGATCTGATTCGTCGCGATCTGACCATTAATGCCATGGCCATGGACGATGCCGGCCACGTTTATGATCCTTATGGTGGTCAACAGGATCTGGAAAACCGGATTCTACGTCATGTTTCCAATGCCTTTGTCGAAGATCCATTACGGGTACTGCGGATTGCCCGTTTTGCTGCCCGTTATACCAGTGCAGGCTTTGTGATTGCCGATGAAACCTTGGCATTAATGCAACGCTTGACTGAAACCGGTGAATTAAATGCATTGACACCGGAACGCGTCTGGAAAGAGACTTCCCGTGCTTTATCCGAACGTCATGCTGATGTGTATTTTGAAGTATTACGTCAATGTGGTGCTTTAAAGGTGCTATTCCCTGAGATTGATGCCTTATATGGCATTCCACAGCGCCCTGAATATCATCCGGAAATTGACTGCGGCATTCACACCATGATGTCCTTGCAGCAGGCGTGTCGTCAAAATTATAGTCTGGATGTACGTTTTGCCGTTTTAGTGCATGACTTAGGAAAAGCTTTGACGCCGCTTGAAGAATTACCGCGACATATCATGCATGAAGAGCGAGGCATCAAGCCAGTGAATGACCTGTGTGACCGTTTAAAAGTGCCGACGTATACCAAGCAGCTGGCTTTGGCTGTGTGCAAAGAGCATCTGAAATGCCATCAGGCCTTCAATCTTAAGCCGGGAACCTTATGGCGATTATTGCAACGTCTGGATGTGTTACGTCGCCCTGAACGTGTCGAAGCTTTTGTTCAGGCGTGTGAATGTGATTCACGTGGCCGTCTAGGTCTGGAAGATCGTGCTTATCCACAAGCCCAATACGTCCTTGATGCAATGCAGACCGTACGTGCCATCAAGGCACAAGACCTGCCTGCCGATATTCAGGGACCGGATATTGGCGAAATGCTGATTGAACGACGGATTCAGGCACTTGGTGAGCTTAAAGCACAACAAACCGCAACAATTGAATAATAAAAAAAGCACCTTCGGGTGCTTTTTTTATAGCTTAATTTCTCTTTATCAAAAAAGGAATTAAAACTATCTAATTCGCTGGATCAGGAAATATCTGCCGGAAAAGTAATCACCTTTTCCAGTTTCATTTGATTAGTTGCAATCATCAATAAACGGTCAATTCCCAAGGCAATCCCTGAACATTCCGGCATCTTCGGTAAAGCCGCCAGTAAATATTCATCGATGGGCATGACATGCAAGCTAAGTTTGGCTCGTTCAGCATTATCTGCCTCAAAGCGCGAACGTAATACGTCAGCATCAATCAGTTCATCATAAGCATTGGCCAATTCTAAACCTTCGATATACAGCTCAAAACGTGCGGCGACCAGTTCACCCTCTTCATCGATTCGGGTTTTGGCCAAAGAAGCCATTTCAGGGGGGAAATCGGTCAGGAATACTGCGGTATCAAACCCCAGACTCGGTTCAACCATATGTGAAAATAACAAGTCGATATAGCCAAGACGGTCATTTCCCAGATCCAGATTAAGACCAACGCGGCGGCAGCAATCTTTCAATTCCTGTAAAGTTGCCTGAAGCGGATTGAGATCCAGACGATCCATGAACGCGTGCTTATAACTCAAAATGGTCGGACGTATTTCGCCAAAACGTGCTTTCAAGGTCACATTCAACAGATCAGATACTTCAAACATCAAATCTTTTAAACTAAATCCCGGACGATACCATTCCAGCATGGTGAATTCGCTATTGTGCTTACGCCCATGTTCATCATTGCGGAAGACCTTACAGATTTGGTAAATGGGTCCACTACCACTGGCCAATAAGCGCTTCATAGCAAATTCGGGTGAGGTCTGCAAATAATGCGTATTCAGTTTACCCAGCACATGGCGCTGTGCCTGTACCGAGGCTAAATGCACATCGGTCACACCGGCTTGAGACAAAATCGGTGTTTCCACCTCTAATACATCCCGCTCAGCGAAAAATTGACGGATTTGACGATATAAGGTCGCCCGTGCACGCATGGCTTGAAGGTCACAAGTGGGTTGATACGTCATCGTCATGCCTTCGGCCCACCATGTGCTGCCCACTCACGACGCAGCGGGTAGGTTTTACGTAAATGATCAAATGCCTGCTGATCGATTCTGCCTTCTTTGAGACAGGCACGTAGATTGGCATCATCACGAGCAATGTCATAAATTTGGGATAAATGCTGTTGCAATGCCATTTTTAAATCCTGCCCCTGAAAAAACTGCTCACAGATAGGCAGCTGGGATTCAAACTGTTTATTGGCTGCAAAACCGAAAGTTTGACAAAAAGCTTCGTAAATCATCTGGGTACCACGTGCCTTGCCTTCCAGGCTATAGCCGGCAATATGCGGAGTCACCAAAGTCACCAGATCCAGAAGTTCTGCTGAAATCAGCGGTTCGTGTTCAAAAACATCCAAAATTACGGGGCGTTGTGTCGCTTTAATATCTTGAATTAAGGCAGTTTCTTCAATCACTGGCCCACGCGCTGAGTTAATCAGGATCGCGTCAGGCTGCATTTTTGCCAACGCAGTAGCATTAAATAAATGATAGGTTGGATATATGCCTGTTTTGGTTAAAGGGACATGAATTGAAACGGCGTCCGCCTGCTGCAGCAGTTCATGAAATTCGACTTGATCAACCTGCTCTCTTTGCACAAAAGGATCGCAACCGATCACGCGCCAGCCCAAGAGCTTCGCCATATAAGCCAGTCGGGTTCCGACATTACCCAAACCGACAATACCCAGGGTAAATGTCGTATTGGCATCGAGTAATTCAGGACGTACCTGCAATAATGCGGTAATGACATATTCAGCCACTGCTTGCGCATTACAGCCGGCTGCATTACTCCACTGAATCCCATGTTGTTCTAATGCAGCAATATCCAAATGATCTGTACCAATGGTGGCACTGCCCACAAATTTGATCGAACTATTCTGTAGCAGTACTTCATTGACCTGAGTCACTGAACGTACCAGCAAGCTATCGGCATCTTTGACATCATCTGCGCTTAAGGTTCGCCCTGCACAATGTTGAATGTCACCAAATTCGGAAAAGAAATAATCGGTAAATGCCAGATTTTCATCTGCGACAATTTTCATAATGAGATCCATATGATGCTTGGGCGTATGATAGCGCGTTGACGCCTCTGACTCTATATTTGGCCGATACGTCCATTTTTCAAGATTTTATGAATTAAGTTCAGGACTGAAGAATTTAATATTCAAGATCTGCAGCCTAAAAAGAAAAACCCCAATCTTTCGACTGGGGTTTTAAAAATTTGGCGGAAGCGGTGAGATTCGAACTCACGGAGGACTCACACCCTCGTCGGTTTTCAAGACCGGTGCATTAAACCGCTCTGCCACGCTTCCTTGGCCGCCATCATATAAATAAATTAGATTTTTGGCAATAAAATTTAGCGAAACTTCTATAAAAAGCGGCTTATTCAGCTAAAAATCATCCGAAATCAAAGCCAACCTGGGCATTTTCATTCAAAGATTTGAATCTTGAAATGATCTTGAGTTGTATTCAACTCAGTAGAGAATAATGAGAGAAATAATCACATTCAGCATCAAGCGGATCAACAACTGAAAAAATATTCAGAAATAAAAAAACCCAGTCAAATTGACTGGGTTTTTAAAATTTGGCGGAAGCGGTGAGATTCGAACTCACGGAGGACTCACACCCTCGTCGGTTTTCAAGACCGGTGCATTAAACCGCTCTGCCACGCTTCCATGGCCGACATGATATAAACAAAAATCATGCTTGGCAAATATTTTTATGCTTTCACTGCATCAACTGCACAAAATAAAATCAATTCCATTAATCTGCTGAATTTTCTGGCTTTTCATAACGAATTGAGTTGATGAACCAAAGTTTCTTGCCGGAGGGGGTCAATACCTCGGCCTCATCATCGACCTGCTTGCCTAATAACGCGCGTGCCATCGGTGAACTGATCGAAATATGCTGCGGATGATGATCATAAATTTCATCTACACCGACAATACGTAAAGTTTTTTGTTCACCTTCTTCATTTTCAATGTCCACCCAGGCACCAAAATAGACCTTGCCCTCTTGCTCCGGGGAAAAATCTATAATTTTCAGCTCTTCGAGGCGCTTGCCGAGATACCTGACCCGTCGATCAATTTTACGCAAAATTTGCTTGTTATATTGGTAGTCTGCATTTTCAGAACGGTCGCCGAGACTAGCGGCCCAGTTTACTTTTTTGGTAATTTCAGGGCGCTCTTCATGCCAGAGATTCTTAAGTTCTGCCACCAATTTATCGTGTCCAGCACGGGTGATTAAGTTGGATTTCATACGTCTTGCTGATCATATTTTCAGTGTTTTAACTTACAAACAGCTTATTTTATTTACCATTTTAACACAATGGCAAAATTCCAAAAAAATTAACCCTATATTTCAATATCTTAAAATTATTTTTAAAAATAATTTGTGTACAAAATTTGACAATCGTTTTTCAGATCATTAATATGCCAGCAACTCCAGGAAATGCTTACTTTTTAATCTATGTAGTTTTTCTACATAATTATCTTTAAATCTCTTGTCATTTTGAATGACGTCATGACTGCCCAACCCTTATTGAATTTATCAAACTGTTAAAATTTCTGGCTTTATTGGCTGTGATTTTTAGGGCATAAATTACTTGTAGCGGAGACAACATGCACAGTAGTTCATCCACTGGGTCGAGGCTTTGCCTAAGATCTGTAATTTCTTCTCTCCCTTTGAAAGTACTTGTACTGAGCACTGCATTTATTCCCCTACACAGTATCAATGCAAGTAAGACCACACTTCAGTTTGATCATGTGGTCAATAGCAATAAGTTGACCGTGGTTGCGGTTGAAAATCCGACTACCGTATTCCAGGATGGACAACATCTACATGGCTTCGGTTATGATCTGGTTCGTAACTATGCCAACAATCTGAATGTAAAGCTCGATTTTAAAATCGTTCCTGATAATAATACGGCACTACAATGGGTTGCTCAGGGTAAAGCCAATCTGGCTATGACAACTACCGATATACGCACCATTGAAAACAAGCGTTTGACGTCATTCTCAGCCACTTGTGGCGATGAATCGATTCTGTCGAGTAATGGCTTGAATACCAATTTAAACCTAGTATTTAAATCTGCTACAGATCCTTTGAGCCAGACGGCCAGTGCTTTTGTCTGCAAAGGTAAACAAAGTGGTGCCATCAAGCAGCTTGCTTCATTTTATAATCAGAATGTGGTGAAAGAGGAATCCTGGACCACCATTCAACGTGATTTGAACAATCGCCTGCCGATCTATGAAGCGAGTTTTAAACAGACAGCGCAGCAGTATGATCTGGATTGGCATTTACTGGCGGCCATTGGTTATCAGGAATCTTATCTGAAACCGAATTCAGTTTCTCCGACGGGTGTGCGTGGTTTGATGATGCTGACCAACAGTACAGCAAAAGCCATGGGCGTGAGTAACCGTACCGATCCTGCTCAAAGTATTCAGGGTGGTGCCAAGTATTATGATCAAATGCTTAGTCGCTATGAGCATATTCCTTTTCCAGATCGGAACTGGTTTGCACTGGTAGCGTATAATATGGGTCCAGGTGCAGTGAATCAGTTGCAAAAGCGCATTCAGTCGCAAGGCAAGAACCCGAATAACTGGGTGAACTTATATGCCTATCTGGATCAGAATAAGGCCAATAATGGTCGTTACCGTCAAGCGGTGCAATATGTAACCCGTATTCGTGCTTATCTGGAGCATATCAAGACTACACCGCAATTGGTGAATATCTAAGCTGAAATCTTAGCGTTAATCAAAATGCCATAAAAAAAAGCTTACCTCAGGGTAAGCTTTTTTGGTCTTTATTCGGGCGAATGTCTTAGCAGAATTAAGCCGTGGTATTTTCAAGTACTTTCTTGAACAAATCTTTTTGTTCCTGACTTGGTTTTGCAGTTTGAAGTGCCATCAATTGTGACATATCACCCTGTACTTTGATTTTACCGGTCATGAAGGCCTGCATCGCAGCAGCCATATCAAACTCTAGAAAAACTTTACGTAGAGTTTCGCCATCCATATTCAGCGTAGTTTTGGCATTTGAAGACAAACCTTTTTTGATTGCCCCACCATCTAAAGATAGTTCAGTATTACCTGTAGTGTCCGCTACAACCAAATTAATCGCAAGGTTCGCCAAAGCTGGTGGCAAATTCAAATCGCCAGCTTGCGCAGTTAGAGTTTCTACAGTTGAAAACCAATCATCAGTTAAAAAAGCAGGCATGATCTTTCCTCAAATTATTTGTTCATTTGTGTCGACTATCCAGACGACATCATGTTGAAGCTATTATGCTTGTGCTTTGTTATATCATGATCATTAGCGCAAAGGCTAACGAATTTTGTACGCGCCGTTCAATTTTTGTAGTTCTATTTTTATTTATGTTTATAAGCAGACATCAACCCGCAGGCTGATGTCTACACGTTCTAAAATTAGTCTGCAGCAAAGCCCAGATTGACCATATTGATCCGACGGTTCTCGCCTTCCACAGCTTCTTCAGTTGAATCACCGCCTTTGAAGTCGAATTCACGCTGGCTGTCCAGCACTTCAAAATCAAATAATTCACGATCGACCAGCTGCGATGGCGAAACATTTTGCAATGCGCCAAAAATGCTGTGCAGACGTTTTGGATGTGCTTTATCCCAATCACGTAACATGTCATTGATAATTGCGCGCTGCAGGTTGTCCTGAGAGCCACATAAATTACATGGAATAATTGGAAATTGACGCATTTCTGCATATTTGATGATGTCTTTTTCTTCCACATAGGCCAGTGGGCGAATCAGAATGTTCTTTTTGTCTGAAGACAACAGTTTTGGTGGCATAGCTTTCAAGCTGCCGCCATGGAACAGGTTCAGGAAGAAAGTCGCCAAGATATCATCACGATGATGGCCTAAAGCAACTTTGGTCGCGCCAATTTCCTGCGCAAAACCGTATAAAGAACCACGACGCAAACGCGAACAGACTGCACAATAGGTTTTGCCTTCTGGCGTCAGTTTTTTGGTAATGCTGTAGGTGTCTTTTTCCAGAATGTAATACGGAATATTATTTTCTTCTAAATAACGCGGTAGAACATCTTCAGGGAAGCCTGGCTGTTTCTGATCCAGATTCACAGCCACTACATCGAAATTGATCGGTGCGATGCGCTTGAACTGTAGCAGGATATCCAACAGGGTATAACTGTCTTTACCACCAGAAATACACACCATGACCTTATCGCCTTCTTCAATCATCTTGAAGTCACGAATGGCATGTCCGACCTGGCGGCGAAGCTTCTTCAACAAACGGTAGTAGGCTGAGCTTGTTGGCAGTTCAGGTTTGAAATTAAATCCTTGTTCGGACTCAACTGGCGAGTACATAGACGAGATTAACCCATAAAAAAAATACCGCGCAATTTTAGCCGATTCAGACCGCTATCGCATCAAAAGAATTTATTTTCATGAAAATGTCTTATTAGTTTCATTTTCATGTTTTATTTAGATTGATATATTGAACGATTGCGTTCATTTTTTAGTCAAGATGCTTATCTTTTGGACTTTTCCACAGTTGTCCACAAAAGCTGTGGATAACTTTGTGGATTGAAACAGACTTGACAACTTGTCCGGCTCAAAAGATAAGGCTTTTCTTTGAATTGATCATTTTTTGATCAATTTAATTATTTATAAAAATCAATTAGTTAAACCTGTCAAGCCTAAGGTTTTAAATTAAATCATATTTTTTTTTCTACTGCTAAAATGTAAAAAATGACTTGCATTTACAAACTCGTTTATAAATGCAGCGCACAAGTCTTTTCATTCCGTAATTTTTTGTTAAACTCTTTATTGAATTTTTCTCGCTTGTGTTTACTTAATATAAACAATGAAAATAAATGTGTATGTTTTGGGGCGTTATGGGATCAGTGGTTTGCTATTAGCAAGCTGTTGTCATTTTGCTTATGCCGGTCAAACGATCTATCAATTACGTGACAGTAATGGCAGTACTTTATTGACCAATAAGAAAAGTCGCTATAACCATCTACAGGTAGAAAAGAAAACCTATTATCCAGACAGCAATATTCACAGTTATAGCAACTGGGGTTCAAGTGAAGCTTCGGTATTGCCAAGTTATAGTAAAAATAAAAATGCCTATGACTCGATCATCCGTCAGGCAGCACAAACCTATGGTGTATCTGAAGGCTTGATTAAAGCCGTGATGCATACCGAATCCGGTTTTAATGTGCAGGCACGTTCTCCAGTCGGTGCACAGGGCTTAATGCAACTCATGCCGGCGACTGCCCGTCGTTTTAATGTCAGCAACGCTTATGACCCGCAGCAGAATATTATGGCAGGTGCCAAATATCTGGCCTGGTTATTGAAACGTTTTAATGGCAACACCACCTTGGCACTGGCAGGCTATAATGCCGGTGAAGGTAATGTTGCCAAATATAAGGGTGTGCCACCGTTTCGTGAAACTCAGGACTATGTCCGTCGTGTCAGCAGCCGTTATCAGAACTTATATGCTCAGGGAATTGGCAATACTAGTGCTACCTATACAGCATCTTCTGGTACTGGCCGTGTGATTGCCAGTTCTGACAATTATTCGATTGAAACCACCACAGCTTCCAATATTCAGGCTGCCAAGTATCAGCGTCAGATCATTGCTCAAGCGGATGGCAGTTTCACCGATGCACCGGCAGGCTCATATGCCACCGCGAATGCGTCAGCATCTGCAAAAATATATTTAAGTGAATAACTCCTAAACAGCTTTGTTTTTAAAGACCTATGTTTCAATTTGCACAAAAAATATCCTGTGTTTTTTGTAGCCAAATGCTATTTTTTCCTTGAATTCTTCTCGATTTCACCGCATATTGATTTCAATGATTTACATTTAATAATCAGATTATTTTTCTGTAATAAGAGGATTTCTCAATGATGCGGATTGGTTTGTTCTTGCTAACCAACCTCGCGGTACTGGTTGTAGCTGGCATTATCTTGTCACTCTTCGGTGTCGGTAGTTACCATGGCGCAGGTGGCTTGAATCTAGGCAACCTGTTGGTCATCTGTTTTGTGTTCGGTATGGTCGGCTCAATGATTTCCCTGTTCATGTCTAAATGGATGGCGAAAAAGACCACGGGTACTGAACTGATTGACCCGAATGCACCTCGTAACCAAGCTGAAGCCTGGTTGCTCCAAGAAGTTGCACAACTTTCTCAGCGTGCAGGCATTAAAATGCCGGAAGTGGGTATTTTCCCCTCTTACCAGTCGAATGCCTTTGCCACCGGCTGGAACAAAAATGATGCTCTCGTTGCGGTATCAACTGGCTTGCTTGAGCGTATGAACAAAGACGAACTTCGTGCAGTATTAGCGCATGAGATTGGTCATGTCGCCAATGGTGACATGGTCACTCTGGCACTAATCCAAGGTGTTGTGAACGCCTTCGTGATGTTCTTCGCACGTGTCGCAGGTGATTTTATTGACCGCAATGTCTTTGGTCGTGAAGAAGGTGAAGCCCCGGGTATTGCCTATTTCGTGATTACTATTGTGCTGGATATCGTGTTCGGTATCTTGGCATCGTCGATTGTGATGTGGTTCTCTCGTCACCGTGAATACCGTGCTGATGAAGCAGGCGCACGTTTGGCAGGTAAACAAGCCATGATTTCAGCATTACTGCGCTTACAGGCAGAATCTGAAATGCCGGATGCCATGCCGAAAGAAATGAAAGCATTTGCGATTTCTGCGGGTAAAGAAGAAGGCTTTAGCCTTGCTGCCTTGTTCCAGACGCATCCAAGCATCGAACAGCGTGTCGCTGCATTGCAACAACTTGATTGTGCTTAAGTAAAACTTGAGTTTTGATTCAAGAAAAGCCTGCAATTGCAGGCTTTTTTATTGGATTTAATTATTCTTTAGCTGACCTATCATTGGCTGAACCATTGATACAGCGCCATAGCACCCCACCCGATCGCGAAGACAAATACAATCAGGAATAAAGTGCCTAAAATATCCGGAATATGAATCCAGATCCAGGCCACCACAGGATTGCGCCAGAATCCAGATTGCTGTTGTTTGCGTTCCAGACTTTCATGCAAAAATGGATGCACCACATGTCGATCGCTATTAATCTGATATTCCTCGCGAATATGCAGGTGCACGACATCGAGCGCTTTGCGACTGGGCCGAATAAAAATATCAAAGACCGTGCCTGCCACCGGAATAAATCCTACTACCGCATCGATCGCCGCCATTTTCATCACCGGATTGAGTTTGGCACTCGGAACCCCGATCTGTTTGGCCTTATGAATGGCATAACAGGTCAATACAAAACCGGCAATATCTCCAGCAACCGGAATCGTACTCAAAGCTGCGTCTGCCCCCACCCCTTGCTTGGTAAACGGAATACGCACCACGGAGTCCATCATATTGGCAAACTTGGCCAGATCACGTTCCAGACGTATCACCTCTTGTTGGCTTAATTTTGGTTTTTGTCCAGACTCAGGCATAAGTTATTCCAGAAATAATGCTGATTTTCTTGAGCATAAAGTATTTTTTCTACGCTGATGTATCAATCTGTGAATTAAAACAGTAATTTGGAAGCAACGAATAAATACAGAATTACACCGGTAGCATCGCAGATGGAAGTCACCAACGGCGCCGAAGCACTGGCAGGATCAAGTTTGAGTTTATTTAAAATAAAAGGCAGACTCATGCCGATCAGGCAGCCCATCAACACAATCCCAAGCATGCTGATGGCCAGCACCACAGCGACCATGATATCTCCCCGGATATAACCGAGAATGGATACAGCAATCGCCATGGTGCCGCCTAAGCATAGCGCCACCAGAGATTCACGACTGAGCAGGTTAAACCAGTCCTTGAACTCGACATCGCCTGTGGCCAAGGCACGCACCATCAAGGTGGCTGATTGCGAACCGGCATTCCCACCACTGCCCACCAAAAGCGGCAAGAAAAATACCAGCACGATATGTGCGGCAATGATCTCTTCAAAGTGTGCAATGCCGATTCCAGAGAGCAGACTGCCAAAAATCAGAATGACCAGCCAAAAGACCCGCTTCTGATACAGGGTCAAAATCGGGGCAGTTTTAAGGCTCAACTCAGTCAACGGCGTCACTGCACCCGACTTTAAAATATCTTCCGTGGTTTCGGCTTCGACAATGTCCATAGCATCGTCATAGGTGACAATTCCTAAGAGTTTTTGCTGGGCATCAACCACTGGCAAGGCAATAAAATCATAATAGGCCAAGGCTCTAGCCACAATTTCCTGATCATCTGTTACCTGGGCAGAAATGACGTCACGTTGCATCACTTCGGCAATGCTCAGCTCAGCTAAGGCCTGAATGATCTGCCTTAGGGAAATCACACCGATCAGCCGTTTTTCTGCATCGACAATATATATCAGATACAGGGTTTCCTGCCCCGCGGCCACTACACGTAAAGCCTGTATCGCTTCATCCATGGTTAAATCGGGTGATAGCGTCACAAAACGTGAGCTCATCATGGCACCCGCTGTACCTTCCGGATAGATGGCCAGATCTTTGAGTGTCTGCTGGGATTCTTCAGATAATGCGCCCATCAATTGCAGCTGTAGCGGCGGCGAAAACTGCTTATAAATATCGACAAAATCATCAGAGGGCATTGCGTCCAGAATGGGAACAAGTTCTGAAATAGATAAGTGCTGTGCCACGTTTAACTGCTGCCCTAGGGGCATAAAAGCATAGACCAAGCTCGGTTCACTCAGTTCCCTTAAAATTCGGGCCTGTTGCAGAGCATCTAAATGACTTAAAATGCGCGCCTGATCGGCGACATTCAGCTGACTAAGTAAGCCTACAGCGATGTCGTGATTTTCAGAATGTAATTGTTGTTGGATATTCTGGATTTTTTCTGAAATTGTCGGCATAAGCAGCTCATTATAAAAGTCTGGCATTCAAGAGATGTTTATCCTGATCCCTATGTATGCTAATTTTTTCATGTGAATAATTTTAATGATCATGCTGCAATATGACGATATTTTTTGTATAAATCAATTCCTCGATATTTAGCCAGAAAAAAGCCTGACTGAGTCAGGCTTGTTCACTTTCTAAAGATGGATGCTCTATCACCACTGATTTAGAAACCGTTTTTTTAACCATCAGACCACGGATCAATACATACATAAAGGGAATAAACAGCAGTACCAGTACAGTGGCAAATAGCACCCCACCAAAAACACTACTGCCAATCTCCTGCCGGCTGATTGCACTGACACCGGTGGCAAACATCAAAGGCAGTACGCCCGCTGCAAATGCAATGGAAGTCATGACAATAGGACGCAAGCGTAAGCCCGCAGCCATTATCGCGGCCTGAACCGGAGTATGACCTGTCCGCTCTGCTTGTGCAGCAAACTCTACAATCAAAATTGCATTTTTACAGGACAGACCGATAGTCGTCAGCAAGGCGATATGAAAGTAAATATCGTTCGCAAAACCAAACCAGACACAGAACAGAATACTTCCTCCCACGCCCAGAGGAATCGCGGTCAACACCACAGCAGGAATCGTCCAGCTTTCATAGAGTGCCGTTAAACATAAGAAAATAAAGGCAATCGAAATTAGATACAAGAAAATAGCTTGCCCACTGCTACGTTTTTCTTCTAAGGCGGCTCCACTCCAGGCCAAATTTACTCCGTCTTGTTCATCGACTAAAGCTTCGACATCTTGCATGGTTTGACTCGAAAATTGATCTTTGGGAATACCTGCATATACAGGCACGGCGTTATAGCCCATATAACGGTTGATACTATTCGGTCCACCTTGCCAATTCAGCGTAGTGAATTGATTAAACGATAACATTTCGCCTTTGCTATTACGGACATGCCAATGTGCCAAATCTTCAGGTTTAGAACGGAACTCCGCTTCGCCTTGCATGATGACCCGTTTGATTTGCCCACGATCAATAAAGTCGTTGATATAAGTACCACTCCAAGCCGCAGCCAACGTACTGTTAAAACTTTGCTGAGGTACGGCATATTTGAGTAAACGTTCTATATCCAGTTTAATATTCAGCTCTGCACTTTCTTTGGGTACATCAAGTTGTAAATATTCAATCGATGATTTTGCTTTGGCACGGGTTTCAATCTCAGAGAAGGATTGCTGTAAAAACTCGCTACCCCTTGAATCTAGATCTTGTAACCAGAAGTCGACCACACGTCCATTACTTGACATAGAAGGCGCCATAAAGAAAATCTGGGCATTGGCATGATTGGCAAAGTGCTTTTGTGCACGATCTACAATGGCAAAGACGGTATCTTCAGGATTTTTACGCGCTGCCCAGTCCTTTAATACGACAAAAAGCTGACCACGATAAGGCCCAACTCCAACATTGTTTCCACTATACCAAATCCCAATGCTCTGGATGCGCTCAGATTCATGCTGCATTAAATAGTCTTGGACTTCACGCCCGACTTTTTCTATCTCAGAACGTGGTGCATTACCCGGCATCACAATTTGACCCATGACAAAGCCCATATCTTCCGTTGGCATCAAGCCTTCGGGCAAGGTTTTATAAAGCCAGCCAAAGCCTAAAACACATATACTAAATACAGCCAACATCGTCATTTTAAACTGCATGCTACGTGCAGAAAGCTTTTGGTAATGCATGGTGAGCTTATCCATGCCACGATTAAAACGCTTTGCCCATTTTGGTTGATGTGGTTGACGCTTTAGCAGTTGCGCTGCAAATGTAGGGGTGATGATAAGTGCTACCAATAAAGAAAGTAGCATTGCCACGACCAACGTGATGGAAAACTGACAATAGATGACCCCTGTCATACTGCCAAAAAATGCCATGGGAATAAATACAGCCGTTAAGACCAACGTAATCCCGATCAATGCACCGCTAATTTCCTTCATTGACTTTAAAGCTGCAGCCTGAGCATCCAAATGTTCTTCATGCATCAAACGTTCAATGTTTTCCACGACCACAATGGCATCATCGACCAGCAGGCCAATCGCCAAAATCAGGGCAAACAAGGTAAAACTGTTTAAGCTCATTCCTAATACATACAGCACCGCAAATGTGGCTAAAACTACAATCGGAATCGTGACTGCAGGAATAATAGTGGCGCGCCAGTTTTGCAGGAAGATAAACATCACCAAGACTACCAGTACCATCGCTTCAACCAGAGTTTTCGCGACTTGTTCAATTGAACTGGTAATAAATGGGGTTTTGTCCATGGTCATACGTAATTGATAATGTGCAGGCAAATTGGCTTGGGCATTTTTCAATACCGTTTGCATCTGCTCTGAAACCACAATCGCATTACTCCGTGGCGCCAATTGAATCGATAATGCAGCGGATAAATGACCGTTGGTATAATTTAAATGGTTATAACTTTCTGCCCCTAACTCAACACGTGCGACATCTTTCAAGTACAGTACTGAACCTGAATCTGTTGTTTTCACAATAATTTTTTCAAATTCATCAATGCTACTTAAACGTGATCCTGCACTGACCTTGGCATTCATGTATTGATCTTGTGCTGTCGGTAATCCACCAATAGAACCTGACACAAGTGGTGCATTTTGTGCCTCGACTGCATTGCGAATATCACTCGGCATCAGATTAAATTGGCGTAGTTTATGTGGATTGAGCCAAATGCGCATCGCATAGCCTGCGCCATAAAGCTCCACCTCACCCATTCCGTCAATACGGGAAAAACGCGGTTCGACATGCACCATTAAATAGTCAGCAAGCTCTGTCGGTGTCGCCTTCCCTGATTCATCATATAAACTCAGTAATGCAAATTGATCATAACCTTGTTTATAAACAGCCACTCCATTTTGCTGGGTTTCTTCAGGCAATCGACTTAGCACACCATTGACCGCATTTTGCACTTGCAACAGTGCCTGATCGAGATCCACGCCTTGCTCAAACGACAGGGTCAGATTTGCACGTCCCACGCTACTGTTGGACTGAAAGCTTTCCAAACCTTCAATGCCTTTTACCGCTTGTTCTAAAATTTGCGTGACCGATTGCTCAACGGTTTCCGCAGATGCACCACGATACCCCGCAGAAACCCCTAACGCAGGTGCGTCCATATTCGGCATATGCTCAATGGGAATTTTTTGCAGTGCAAAAATTCCTAATACCATCATGATAATGGCAATCACGGCTGCAAATTTAGGTCGATAAATAAAAAAGTGTGACAACATGAATAAAAATCCCCATCAGATGCATTCTCACGACACATTCTTGTATGAATAGATGATTTTTATAGCAATTTTCACACCATGCTGAAAACGCAACCAGTCATTGGACGAGTTTTGGCGATAAAAAAATCCCCGTATAAACGGGGATTTTTCAGCTCTAGAGTTTTCCTTTATTTTAAGCACGCGATTTTTTGATGATGAGTCGACGAATTAAAACATACATAAATGGAATAAAAATCAGCACCAGCAATGTTCCAAAAATGACACCACCAAATACACTCACCCCAATTTCCTGACGACTCACCGCACCAGCGCCTGTAGCAAAGACCAGCGGTAAAATCCCTGCGCCAAAGGCCAAAGAAGTCATCAAAATTGGACGTAGGCGTAAAGACGCACCTTCTAGTGCGGCTTCTACTACCGATTTACCTTGTTGCTGCGCTAATGAAGCAAATTCCACAATCAGAATGGCATTCTTACAGGACAGACCAATGGTAGTCAGCAAGGCAATCTGGAAATAGATATCATTCGGGAAACCAGCCAGATAACTGAAAATAATATTGCCGCCAATCCCGAGTGGAATAGCTGACATCACGGCGGTTGGAATGCTCCAGCTTTCATATAAAGCCGCCAGACAAAGAAAAATAAAACCAATTGAAATCAGATACAGCCAGATCGCCTGATTATTGGACTGTTTTTCCTCGAAAGAAAGACCGCTCCAGACCACATCCACCCCTTCCTGCTCGGCAACCAAAGCTTCCACATCCTGCATGGCCTGACCGGAACTGCTATCTTTAGCCCGATCCGCTTCCATTTGCAATGCGGTATAACCCATAAAGCGGTTGACCACTTCAGGGCCACCACTCCAGCCTACTTGCGAGAAGTTGCTGAAAGGCACCATCTGATTCTGGTCATTGCGCACATGCCACTGTGCCAGATCTTCCGGCTTAGAACGGAATTCAGCATCACCCTGCATAATCACCCGTTTAATCCGGCCGCGATCAATAAAGTCATTGATATAACTGCCTCCCCAGGCACTGGATAAAGTACTGTTGATTGCCGATTGGGTCAGACCGTTGGCCATGGCCTGCTTCTGATCAATATTGACACGTAGCTCTGCTTTGTCAGGATTAGAACGTTTACCCAGATTTTCAAAGCTTGTATAGTTGCCCGCCCGAGCTTCCAGCGCTTTAAATTGCTGTTCCAGATATTGCCGGCCATTGCCATTGATATCTCGAATCCAGAAATCCAGACCATCGGTTTGTCCCAGACCATTGACTGAAGCTGGCATGGACACATTAATTTGTGCATTGCGATTACTCTGGAAATGCTTCAAGGCACGTTCACGAATCGCTTGTGCAGTATTGTTCTGACCGGAACGCTCATCCCAATGTTTTAATGCCACAAAACCGGTCGCCAGATTCTGACCAGTTCCAGAGAAATTTCGCCCATAACGGATCATCACCAGATTGACATTGGCTTGTTCCTGATCCAGAAAATACTTACGGACTTCCTCTCCGATCTGAATGGTATTTTTCATCGGGGCGCCTTCCTGCAATTTAATTTGCAAGCTTAAGATCCCCTGATCCTCACTTGGTAAAAAACTGGTTGGCAAAGCACGATAGAACAGCGCAAACACACCGATCAATCCGGCAAACAGCAGCAAACAGATCGCCTGACGCTGAATCGTGAGTTTAGACAAATTCAGATAACGATGTTTTAAATGCTCCAGTTTCTGGTTAAACCAGGACGCCCATTTTGCCGGTTTAGGATTCGGTTTTAGAATAAGCGCGCACAATGCTGGGGTTAGAATCAAGGCCACCATTAAGGACAGCGACATAGCCGCGACCAAGGTGATGGAGAACTGCCGGTAGATTACGCCAGTCGATCCACCAAAAAAAGCCATCGGAATAAAGACTGCGGTTAAGACCAGTGTGATTCCGATCAGTGCCCCACTAATTTCCTGCATGGACTCCAAGGCCGCGTCCTTGGCAGACAGTTGCTTTTCATGCATCAGCCGTTCGACGTTTTCTACCACCACAATAGCATCATCCACCAACAGACCAATCGCCAGAACCAGCGCAAATAAGGTTAAGGTGTTGATACTCATACCCAGTGCATACAGCACCGCCATCGTACCTAAAATCACCACTGGAACAGTCACGGTAGGAATCAAAGTTGCACGCCAGTTCTGCAAGAAAATGAACATCACAATGATGACCAAAATCACGGCTTCGATCAGGGTTTTGACTACCTCTTTAATTGATTCTTGAACAAAAGGCGTATTGTCACGTGGATAAGCAATTTTATAGCCTTCAGGCAATTGCTGGGAAATACGGGCAATTTCAGCCTTAATCAGATTAGAGGTGGCAATGGCATTGGCCCCTGAGGCCAGTGAAATACCCAGACCTGCTGATGGATAACCATTATTGGTACTATAAGACTGATAATTTTCAGCACCCAGTTCTACTCGCGCAATATCTTTCAAATAAATAAAGCTGCCGGCACGATCCGATTTGACAATAATATTCTGGAATTCTTCTACAGTTTTTAGCCGTGAACCCGAAGTAACTTTGGCATTCAGGTATTGCTCGTCTATGGCGGGAAGATCACCAATCGCACCAGCAGCGACCTGAGTATTCTGGGCTTCAATCGCAGCACGCACATCACTTGGCATCAGGTTATATTGTTTTAATTTTGCCGGATTCAGCCAGATCCGCATCGCATATTGTGAACCAAAAACATCCACCTCACCAATGCCTTCAATCCGGGAAATGTCCTGTTCCAGATGGGTCATCAGATAGTCGGAAAGTTCAATATTGTTGCTGCGCCCCGACTCATCATACAGGCTAATTACCATATGGGTATCACCGAGCGATTTAAAGACATTGACACCTTGGCGTTGTACATCTTCCGGTAATCGGTTTAGTACCCCATTAATCGCATTTTGTACCTGCACCTGTGCAGTATCCGGATCGGTACCATTCTCAAAGCTAATGCTGACCCGGCTGCGTCCTGAAGAATCACTACTCGAACTGAAATACAGCAGATGATCAATGCCTTTGATTTGCTGTTCCAGCACTTGAGTCACGCTTTCTTCCACAGTTTCCGCAGAAGCGCCGCTATAAGTTGCTGCCACCGTTATCCTTGGCGGGGCAATGTCCGGATAACGTTCCACTGGCAGGTTCATCACTGCGAACAGGCCGATTGCCATGACAACAATCGCCAGTACCCCAGCAAAGATCGGGCGGTGGATAAAAAATTTAGACAGCATAAGTCCGGGTCACTTTTAATTAAATAGGGGTAAATTGATGCAGAACATAAGCATGCTATATCCAAATATTCAGTGACATAGCACTAGAATGCAAGAATTAAACACATAAAAGCTGCGATAAAAACCAATCATGGAGAAATTATGGATAATCCCTCTTGAGCACGTTCTTGAGATTGCTCTTCCCTATTTATTAATAGCATTTTTCCAAACAAAAAACCCTGCAGATGCAGGGTTTTTTAGTGAATCAATTGAGCGGATTAAGCGCTGAACTGGTTCATTGTGTTTTTAGAATCATCACCAGCTTTCAATGCATTGTCACCAGCGAAGATTTCTTTGTGGTCATCACCGATGTCAGAACCAGCCATTGCTTGGTGTTTAACACATGCGATACCGCCGCGGATTTCTTTACGTTGTACGCCAGCAACATAAGCTAACATACCTTCAGTACCGAAGTAACCTTGAGCAAGCTCATGAGTAGAAAGTGCAGCTGTGTGGTAAGTCGGAAGTGTGATCAAGTGATGGAACACACCCGCTTCACGAGCAGCATCAGCTTGGAAGGTACGAACTTTTTCGTCAGCTTCAGCAGCCAGTTCAGTTGCATCGTACTCAGCGCTCATTAACTTAGCACGGTCGTAAGCAGAAACGTCTTTACCTTCAGCAACCCAACGGTCATATGCTTGTTGACGGAAGTTTAAAGTCCAGTTGAACGAAGGCGAGTTGTTATAAACAAGTTTCGCATTTGGAACTGTTTCACGTACACGGTTAACCATGTGAGCGATTTCAGCAACGTTAGGCGTCGCAGTTTCGATCCAAAGCAAGTCAGCACCGTTTTGTAGGCTAGTTACACAGTCAAGTACAACGCGGTCGATTTGCGTGCCTTCACGGAACTGGTATAGACCAGAAGCAAGACGTTTAGGACGGTGAAGTTTACCATCACGCTTGATCAGAATTTCGTCTTCTTGCGCTTCTGAAATGTCGATTTCAGTTGTGTCTAAGTAGCTGATGTATTGAGAAGCGATGTCGCCTGGCTCTTTAACCACTGGGATTTTTTGAGTCAAGTCAGCGCCTTCAGAGTCAGTACGTGCAACGATGATACCGTCATCAAGACCCATTTCTAGGAATGCATAGCGAAGAGCGTGGATTTTCGCGATGAAGTCTTCGTGTGGAACTGTTACTTTACCAGCTTGGTGACCACATTGTTTCGCATCAGAAACCTGGTTTTCGATTTGTAGTGCACAAGCACCCGCTTCGATCATTTTCTTAGCAAGTAAGTAAGTCGCTTCTTCGTTACCGAAACCAGCGTCGATGTCCGCAATAATTGGTACAACGTGAGTTTGGAAGTTGTCGATTTGTGAAGTGATTTCAGCTGCTTTAGCAGTGTCGCCCGCTTGTTGTGCTTTTTTAAGTGCACGGAACAAGTCGTTTAATTCTTTCGCGTCAGCTTGACGTAAGAATGTGTAGATTTCTTCGATCAATGCAGGAACAGACGTTTTTTCGTGCATAGATTGGTCAGGAAGTGGACCGAATTCTGAACGAAGCGCTGCAACCATCCAACCAGAAAGGTAGATGTAGCGACGTTCAGTTGTACCGAAGTATTTTTTGTTCGCAATCATTTTTTGTTGCGCGATGAAACCGTGCCAGCAACCTAGTGATTGAGTGTATTTGCTAGAGTCTGCATCATAAGCAGCCATATCACGACGCATAATTGCCGCTGTATATTTCGCAATGTCTAAACCAGTTTTGAAACGGTTTTGAAGTTGCATACGCGCAGCATCTTCAGGACTGATGTCTGCCCAAGTGTTACCGAATTTCGCTTTTAATTCGCGGATTGCATCAATCGCTGTTTGGTATGTAGTCATGATATATTCCTGTAATAATATTAGGATTTTTCTGCAACGAACCGCTCAAATCACACCCTCAATGACTTGTTCAGATTTTCGACGATCCGTTGGGATAGCTAAAGATTAGTGGGCTTATGAAAATTAATCCAATAGTCTGCAAGAATCTTCAGTATTTATTTAAAAAATGAGTAGATCAAAGTCTTAGTACAATCTCGATAAATTATATTAAGATACTGTTTCATATAAATTTATTTAAAAATAAAAATGGATAAAATTTCCGCATGTTGCTTAAAAATAATTCATTAGACTTAAGTCTGGATATGGGTTTTATGTCCTTTTATTTTTAAAAAATGCTGATCTTTGATGATTTATTCAACTCAAGGAATTCTTAATTTAGTTTACTTTTCACTCAAATCTTGAATGCAAGAATAGCTTTTATGATTTTCTTTTAAAGCGAAAAGAGGGCTTTCATCCCAATCTATAAAAAAGGCTAAATGATGGTCCATTTAACGTGCATCTTTTTTCTTATGTACACTGTAAATAATAGAGTCTAAGCCTGTGTTAATTCTGTAAACTTTATCAGTGAGCACATGGCTTTTTTTCATCGGCGCTTTACACATGGCCCGGCAATTATGGCATAATCATCATAATTTCTTGTATTTATTCTCGGTATTTCTTTTATGAATCTGGAGCGGGTCGATCTCAATCTATTAATTTATCTTGATGTACTTCTTCGCGAAAAAAATGTCACACGTGCAGCAGAACAATTGGGTGTTACCCAACCTGCCATGAGTAACATTTTACGCCGATTACGCAATTTATTTAATGATCCCCTCCTGATCCGTTCTTCTGAAGGCATGACCCCAACCGAACGTGCCTTAGAATTACAACCACGTATTCGGGATGCACTGGCTGACTTGTCGATGATTCTGGAACCACGTACCGAGTTCCGTCCTTATACCTCAAATCGTGTGTTCCGGATCATGACCTCGGATTATGCAGAAGCCACGCTGGTTCCACGTCTGGTTAAAGCCCTACGTTCAGAAGCACCGAACGTGGTATTAGACTTCCTGACGCCAAGTGACGTGTCATATCGTGACATGGAACAAGGCAAGGTCGATCTGGCAATCAACCGTTTTAATGAAATCCCGCAAAGTTTTCATCAGGTTTTGGTCTGGCGTGACAGCTTTTCTTGCCTTTTAAATAACAAGCATCCTGCCGCAAGCAACTTAAACCTTAAAAGTTACCTGGATGCACAGCATATCTGGGTTTCCAAAACCGGTATGGGTGTTGGCTTCGGGGTAAATCCTGAAAAACAGGCCGGTTTAGGCTGGATCGATCAGGCTTTAGAACGTATTGGCCAGAAACGTAAAATTTCGGTTTTTACCCGTCATTACCAGATGCCGGGGTTATTGGCTTCCAATGTTGACTTAGTCGCGACACTGCCTTCACGTATCGCACGTCTGCAAGCCAAGAATCACAATTTAATTCTAAAAGATCCGCCGTTTTATATTCCGGAATTTGAATTAAAAATGGCATGGTGTCCTTTATTGCATCATCATCCGGCGCATCGCTGGTTACGTCAGCTGATTTTATATGTCGCCCGCCAGATGATTGAAGAAGAAAACCGTGAATTCCTGAGCAATAATTCTCAATTTTCACATTATTAAACTCAAAATCTTCTAAATTCTTATTTTTTAAGATTATACTTCGAAGACTTGAGATGTCATTGTTACACCTCAAGTCTTTTTTTGTGTTAAAAATATCCCAAGATACTATTCATCCACAGGTGGATTTGTGAGCCTCTTACAAAATATTGTGATTATCTTAATACTCATCACGGGGGCCGGTTTTTTATCTTTAACTGAAATCGCCCTCGCTGGTGCCCGTAAAGTCAAACTCAAAATTCTGGCTGAGTCGGGTGATCATCGCGCTCAAAAAGTTTTAGATCTACAAGAAAATTCTGCAGACTTCTTTGCAGCCTCCCAAATTGGTTTAAATGCAGTTGCCATTCTTGGTGGTATTTTAGGTGAAGGTGCCTTCCGTCCTTATATTTATAATTTTGTTTCCCGCTTTTACCAAGGACCTTGGGCTGACAATATCAGCTTTGCGCTTTCCTTTACGGTCGTCACTTCATTATTTATTTTATTTGCAGACTTGATGCCGAAACGTCTGGCCATGATTGCGCCAGAAAAGATCGCAGTCTCAGTCATCGAGCCAATTCAGATTTTCATTAAAGTCTGCAAACCTTTGGCTTGGTTTATCAATGCGATTGCCAACATGCTGTTCCGTCTGTTTAAAGTAAATACTATTCGTGATGACAATATTACTTTTGATGATATTTCTGCAGTGATGGATGCCGGTGCACAGGCAGGCGTGCTCCAGAAACAGGAACACCATTTCATTGAAAACGTATTCGAGCTGGAAGAACGTAACGTGCCTTCGAGTATGACCACACGTGAAAATGTGGTGTTCTTCACCTTAAATGAACCGGAAGAAAGTATTCGGCAAAAGCTGGCGGAATACCCCTATTCCAAGTTTCTGGTATGTAGCAATGACATTGACAGTGTGATTGGCTATGTCGACGCCAAAGACATTCTGGTGCGTATTCTGAACAACCAGTCGCTGCTGCAACTCAATGAAAATACCATCCGTAATGTCCTGACTATTCCTGACACTTTGACCTTATCGGAAGTTCTGGACCGTTTCCGTTCCACCAAGGAAAAGTTTGCCGTCGTCATTAATGAATATGCGCTGGTCGTTGGCGTGATTACCCTTTCTGATATTATGATTACCGTGATGGGTGACTGGGTGACGCCTATTGAAGCCGATCAGCAAATTATTAAACGTGACAATAATTCCTGGCTGATTGAAGGCAGCACGCCGATTGAAGACATCAAGCATGCGCTTGAAATTGATGAAATGCCTGATGATGAGAACTATGAAACCATCGCTGGCTTCATGATGTATAAATTACGCAAGATTCCACGTCCTGCAGATGCCGTGATATTTGGTGCTTATAAGTTTGAAGTGGTGGATGTCGATCATTTTAAAATTGACCAGTTGCTGGTGACCCGCCTAATCGAAACCAATTCAGTTATTCAAGAAGAATCAGATTAATCTGGTTCTTCTTTTTAGCCCTCTATTTAAAAAATTATTCTAATAAAAAAATCCATAAGGTGAGTGATGAATATTTCTGCATTATTGGCATGTCTGTTTTTTTATTCAGCCCTGTATTTGTTTTACTTCTTCTTTGCCAAACAACAGAATCCCCTGCTTTTACTCGCAGCCATCATTCTGATGGTTTTAACAGTTTTCATTATTCCCTACCCACATGAACGTCGCCGTCAAGGATTCGACTCCACCTTGAGATTTGGAGAGTATTTTTATTGGCCCTTGATTACCTGGTGGCGTTTATTTATTTTGCCCATCAGTTGGCTGATTGCACTGATGTATCGTGATTAAAAAAGCACCCGAAGATGCTTTTGTTTATATCTAGTTACAGCTTAGATTTTTGCTAATAAAGCCTCAAGAACGGCTTGATAGTGAATCTGGATATCATCTTCTAAAATTTTGTAGGCATTATCGAATTGCACCATAGGCCAGCCTTCTTTCCAGAATGGGAAAATATTATGCAGGTCATGGGTGACAATTGCATCTTCACGCACAATTGCTTGGGCAATTTGTGACAGTACCTGTGCAGTTTCAGCACCATCAATTGCCATATAATCAATACCGCGCGCTTTTAAAATACGGATTCGGTCTTTTTTATAACGGATTTTTTTGATTTGTGCTGCATTCAGACCCAAAGCCAAAGATACGGCTTCGACAAACTTGTCTTCAAATGACTGATTCAATGCTACTAAGGCTGCTTTATGCGCTTCCTGACGACCAGCTTTACCACCCTGACGAATTGCTGCTTGCGCCTCAGTATTTAGCTCATCCTTTTTCATACTTTGCAGGATGTCTAAAATTTCGATGTCGCTTAACGCCTGAGGAGATTGATCAGTCATAAACTGTCCTTAAAAAAATAAATCTTGAATCGGCTATTTTCGCATAATTCGTCGCTAAAAAACTAAAATCTTCATGATTAAAACAGTGCTACGTTCTGAAACTGCATTTCTTCTGCGATTTTGCGCAAAATCGACTATAGTGCTTCATCTATATATTAAATTAATCTCTGGATGATGCCCACTACGCAAGTGACTTTGTTGCTACAGCAACTTAAGCGCCAATATCCGACTGCATTTAAAGGAAATTACCTGTTTTACAGTCAGATTAAAATCCGTGGAATCTGGGGTAAAGCCAAGCTTTTAATTCCTTGGGCCTTGGCCGCCATGATTTTTGTTCCCATCAGTTTGATGTTAGGAGATTTCGTACAGCAATCTTTTGTGCAAATCAGCGAATTTCAGGCGCAGAGTTATGCCATGTTGGCCATTCTACTGTTCCTGATGTTGAGTCTCACCTTGATTCTGTACCAGATTCAGCATTCTTCTTATTCGCTGTATCAATTATTACGGCATACCCCGATCAAGATGGCTATTGTGATTTTGATGCAAGCCTTAAATCTGGTCTTTATACAAAGCAGTTTGCTGATGTGGAGCTTATTCTTCTTTGGCGTGAGCTTTGGTTTTGTGCGCTTTTATCGAGAAAATTTATTCAAGGAAAATAGTAAAAATACTGAGCACTATCAGCTACAACAATTACGTAAAATCTGTTTTTGGGCTTATAAACAAACCTGCCTGATCCGACTAAAATTACGTTTTTATTCAAGCCATGATCCTCGGTATGCCGAACTAAAACAGCAATTAAATCACTATGCCGGGTTATATACGCGGCTGCTGAAATATGAGCATCAATATTGTAAAACGATCAAGCATCTAGATGTCGACAGCTATCTGGATGAAAATTCATAGTTCTCTCTATCCTTTTTCATTGGCCATCTTAAAGATCTGCAAATATTGAATTTTAAAAAACGTTGATTTGCTGATTTTTAGAATAGAAGCCACGGAATTGCTTGAAAAGAAAGCAATCATTTCGGAATTTGCTTGCCAAGCTTTATTTCGTCCTCTATTATTGCGCACATGCCCGAGTGGTGAAATCGGTAGACACAGGGGATTTAAAATCCCCCGCCCACAAAGCGTGCCAGTTCGAGTCTGGCCTCGGGCACCATTTTAATATTTATTAAAATGGTGCAATAAAAAATCCAGCATTAGGCTGGTTTTTTTGTGCCTGAATTTTATTCTTTTAGCGCGAAATCCCCATGTCAGAATTAAAACACTTTGATCTCGCTACATTACAATTACGTCATCCAGACGCTTTTTTCCTTAAGCTGCGTTATAGCCGCTTTAAATTTAATGCCTTGCAAAATATCCAGTTTGTTATCGCGATTAATTTACTGTCCCTTCTGGTCTGTGTAGCCTGTAGTCTCAGCTCCGTATTTCTGGAATATTATTTTTTCAAGAATGCCACGATTGCCCTTAATGTCACCTTAATTGTGCTGATGGCACTGCTTTATCCTTATATCTGGCATGCACAATATCAGGCGCAATTCAGCTCCAAAGCCTATAGTCAGCGTTTGCAAAATTGTCTCTATCTGCAAATTCCAATTTTTCTGAGCTTATTGCTCAACCTTTATCTGATTCATTCGGATGTACTGGTCATCATTAGTATGATCATTTTAGCGATTTCTTCCTTTGGGGTGGTCATCCTGGAACCTTTATTTAAAAGTTCCTGTAGTGCGATTGACCAGATCAGGTTGCAGAAACTCCGACAACTGGCTTTTTGGGCTTATCAACAATCCAAATCAAAAACACCACAACAGATTCAAGGTCAATCGAATCTGCAGGCTTATTACCAAAACCTTTATCAGCAATGCATGAATGAAGAGCAACAATTACTCGGCTCAATTCGCTTTAATAGCTTTAAAGATTATTTGAACAGACAATAAAAAACCCTGCATCTGCAGGGTTTTCTTAAATCACCATTCACGATTGGTAATCAGTTCTTCCATTTCAATCTCGAACAGGCCGTGCTCTTGCACCACCATCATCATGGCTTCGGCAATATAATCCGCGGCAGTATCATCCAGAGACGAATCCAGATCTTCGAACTGAGGTTTCATGATATTGATATCAGCCACAGTCAGATTGGCAAGCTGGTAAATTTCTTGATCTGACAAACCTGATTTAGCGACTTTTTGGGCAAAACGTTCGATGTGCTGCTTGATTTCAGCAACCAGAATATCGGGATAATACTCATCATCGAACATGGGGAGAAGTAAATCTGCAAACATTACAGGCACTCTAAAGGATGACTATCTAATCTAAGCGTGCCTATATAGCATATTGTTGCTTAAAAGCCAAACAACATTGCCAATGTAGGGATTTCCCAGCCTCGATTTTTAAACCATTTGCATAGCTTGCCAGACTTTAATCGCATCGGCTGTGACTTTAACATCATGTGCCCGTACCATACATGCACCCTGCTGAATACTCAACAAATGCGCTGTTGCTGAACCCACTGCACGCTCTTGTGGTTCTGCCCCATCCAAAACTGCTCCGATAAAGCGTTTACGTGATAAAGCAGACAAAATCGGATAGCCCATTTCTGTCAATTTATAAAACTCTTGCAACAGCTTTAAATTTTGCTGGGCATTTTTAGCGAAACCAAAACCTGGATCAATCATGATATTTTCCGCTTTTACTCCAACATCTAAAGCATCCTGAACACGTTGGGATAACTCGCGTATCACATCTTTAGTGACATCCTCATATTGATCCAGATTGTTCATGGTGGTCGGCTCACCGCGCATATGCATGATGATCACTGGAATATTGAGTTCTGCTGCGGTCTGCAATGCATTCGGCCGAGTCAAAGCACGGACATCATTCCAGATATGTGCTCCGGCCCGAACCGCTGCGCGTATGACTTCAGGTTGCGACGTATCAATCGAGAGAATGACCTTATGTTTAGCCAGTTCTTCCACCACAGGCACTACGCGGCGAATTTCTTCTTCCACTTCTACCACTGCGGCACCTGGACGGGTCGATTCACCGCCAATATCAATCACGGTCGCGCCTTCAGCGATCATTTCAAGCGCACGTGCGACTGCATCTTCTTTGTGATTATGCCGACCACCATCACTAAAAGAGTCTGGGGTGACATTGAGAATCCCCATCACATGCGGCTGGGATAAGTCCAATTTTAAATCACCAAATGTCCATACATGTGGTAACAAAGGCATCAGCTGCATGATTCAATACTCACTCAAAATAACCCCGATATTGTCTTATGGATCGCTGAATAAAGCAAAGTGGAATAAGGCTAGGACCTAGATTTCGAAGTAATTGTTTTGGGAATATTACATCAGTTTAGTTTGTAATAATGCTTTCACATCTGCCCATTCACTTTCTAAAATACTATAGATATAGCTATCTCGAATAGTCTGTCCATCTTTACGTAGCATATGACACCTGATAATGCCATCTCGTTTGGCACCTAATGCCTCAATCGCTTTTTGGCTGGGAAGATTCAAATGATCAGTTCGAAAGCCGACCACCTGAGCATTTAAATTTTCAAAAGCATGTCTTAACAAAAGATATTTACAAACGCGATTTACATAAGCTCTGTGATAGCGCTTGGCATACCAGGTATAACCAATTTCAAAACGTGGAATTTCCGCTTTAATATCATGATAACTGGTGGTTCCAATTGCTTGGCCGGAGTTTAAATCAATTACGGCAAAAACCATTCTTTCACTTTGAGCCTGTTGTTCGAAAGCTTGAGAAAAATATTTTTTTAAGTTATGCAGATAAGGCACCGAATTATATAAAATCTTACCTAAATTTTCTTCAGCGCATGCAACCACTAAATCAGAAAAATGTTCCCAGCTCAACGGTTCAAGACGAAGCTGGTAAACACTGGATTCCAGAACAGGCATATTCATTTTTGTTTTTCTTATTCATTTTTAATCGCTCAATATAACACTCAAAAAGATATGACAAAAATGACAAGCATAAAAAAACCACCCGAAGGTGGTTTTTTTTATTGAGCTTAGTTCGCTGGCAATGGCGGAGGAGTCAGCGGACCATCATCTGGCGTTACATCAATCACAGGATTATCTGCAACATAGACTTTTGGTGGCTGAGGCTCACGACCTTCCATGATGTCACGGATTTGATCACGATCAATGGTTTCCCATTCCATCAAGGCTTTCACCATCGCATGGGCAATATCTTTTTTGCTTTCCAAGATATCGCGTGCGATTTTATATTGCTCATCTAGAATTCGACGAATTTCACGATCGACTTCTAGTTGTGTGGTTTCCGAAATACTGCGGCTACCAATACTGCCCATGAAAGATTGCTGTGCATCTTCTTCATAGACCATGACACCGAGTTTGTCCGACATACCATATTTGGTCACCATCGCACGTGCCATTTTGGTTGCACGTTCGAAGTCATTTGAAGCGCCGGTCGACATCTGGTTAATGAAGACTTCTTCAGCAATACGGCCACCAAACAAAATCGAAAGTTCATTCAACATTTTGTCTTTGTAATGGCTGGTCTGGTCAAATTCAGGCAGCTGCCAGGTAACACCTAAAGCCCAGCCACGTGGCATGATTGTCACCTTATGCACAGGATCTGTACCTGGCAAGCTTTCAGCAACAATCGCATGCCCTGCTTCATGATAAGCCGTCGCACGACGCTCTTCATCACGAAGTACCATCGATTTACGCTCAGGACCCATATACAGCTTGTCTTTTGCATCTTCAAAGTCATGCATATCGACGGTGTTTTTGTTACGGCGTGCAGCAAATAAAGCAGCTTCATTCACCAGGTTTGCTAATTGCGCACCCGAGAAGCCCGGTGTACCACGTGCAAGAACTTTAACATCCACACCTGTCACTGAAGGCAATTTTTTCAAATGTACATTCAGGATTTGTTCACGACCTTTAATGTCTGGCAAACCAACCACAACTTGACGGTCAAAACGGCCTGGACGAAGAAGTGCTTTATCCAGTACATCTGCACGGTTGGTTGCAGCAATCACGATAATGCCTTCATTGCCCTCAAAGCCGTCCATTTCAACCAGCATCTGGTTCAGTGTCTGTTCACGTTCATCGTGACCACCACCAGTACCTGAACCACGATGACGACCGACTGCATCAATCTCATCAATAAAGATGATACATGGCGCATGACGTTTCGCCTGTTCGAACATGTCACGAACACGGGATGCACCGACACCGACAAACATCTCAACGAAGTCAGAACCTGAAATACTAAAGAATGGAACTTTCGCTTCACCGGCAATGGCTTTGGCAAGTAGGGTTTTACCCGTACCTGGAGGACCCACCATTAACACACCACGTGGAATACTCGCACCCAGACGTTTAAATTTGGTTGGATCTTTCAGGAAATCTACGATTTCAACGACTTCTTGCTTGGCTTCGTCACAACCAGCAACATCAGTGAAAGTGACTTTAATCTGGTCTTCAGACAGCATTTTGGCTTTAGATTTACCAAAACTCATTGGACCGTTTTTACCACCTGCACCGCCACCCATGTTGCGCATAAAGAACATGAATAACAAAATGATTAAAAGTACAGGGAAACTTGCAATAAGCAACTGCATGAGCAAGCCTTGACGTTGTGGTGCTTCACCTTCAACCACAACATTATTTTTAATCAGGCTTGGCATCAGTTCAGGATCCTGAACTGCCGGACGGATACTTTCAAACTCTGAACCGTTCGATTTTTCGCCACGGATTCTTTCGCCGTCAATCACAACTTGTTTAATTTGGCCAGCATTGACCGCGGCAACAAACTCTGAGTAGTTCATTGTAGTCGGTTGATTGCGGTCACTGACGTTGCTGAAGATTAACACCAGCACACCCAGTATCACGAGCCACAATACGGCATTCTTAAAAAGATCGCTCAAAGCTTTATTCCCATTCCAATCTAATTTGATCATGCCCTGTTCAGGGTGACCTTAATACTTAAGCTGTAAATCAACTTACAATTATCTGAAAACGTACAAAATGCACAATTTTTAACGACTTGGCAAGTAGACTTATTTTAAAGCCTTCTTACGTCCCTGCCCGATCAGGAAAACTTCCTTGGAGCGAGCACGTGATGCCAAAGGTTTAGATGTTTTCAGAACATCAAAACTATCAACCACTTGCTTACGGAATTCGTCAAAACCTGAACCTTGGAAAACTTTTACCACAAATTGACCTTTAGGGCCTAGCACCTTGTTGGCAAAATCCAGTGCAAGTTCACACAAGTAAATCTGACGCGGTTGATCTACAGCCTTATTACCTGATGTATTGGGGGCCATATCTGAAATTACAACGTCTACAGTACGACCATCTAAAATTTCTAACAATTGCTGGAAGACTTCTTCTTCACGAAAGTCGCCTTGCAAGAAAGTCACATCAGGTAATGCATCCATTGGTAAAATGTCAGATGCAATCAATAAACCCTTGTCACCGACTAGCTTACCTGCGATTTGTGACCAACTCCCGGGAGCTGCACCCAAGTCGACTACGGTCATGCCGGGTTTGATGATCTTGTACTTTTCTTGCATCTCTAAGAGCTTATATGCTGCACGCGCACGATAGCCGTCCTTTTGTGCCTTTTTCACATAAGGATCGTCTAAATGCTCTCTCATCCAATCACGACTACTTTTAGATAACTTTTGGTTGGTAATGCGTGTAGCCATAACTCTCTAAATAAAAAAACGTCTAATTATTAATTGTACGTGAAAAAGACATATTTTGCAGTATACATGTGTATCTAAATCTAGGAGTTTTGCTCGTTATGAAGAGATATTGGAAATGATTATTTCCTGATAATTTAAAGCGTTTGTTTTTTGCTTTTGCTATACTAAGCCGTTTTAAAATTCAGGTTATCTCTCATGGCGTCTTTATCTATTCAGGAACGTAAGCGTTTACGTCAAATCGGACATGCTTTAAACCCGGTCGTTATGCTGGGTGACAAAGGCCTGACTGAAAATGTCATCGAAGAATTGGCGCGTGCTTTAAACGATCACGAACTGATTAAAGTAAAAATCGTAGCTGAAGATCGTGAAGCGCGTGCAGCATTGATTGCTGAAATTTCAGAAGCGACTGGTGCCGAAGTAGTTCAAACTATTGGTAAAATTGCGCTGCTTTACAAAAAAGCTGCGAAACAAAACCAAAAATTGTCCAACCTTGTCCGTTTCGCTCATCTGTCTAACTAAGTACAGGACTTATGGCAAGTTACGAACTTAGCGCATTTGATCGCCGTTTTCAGGCCATCTCTCTGGTTGCCGCCATTGAACAGCAAGGCCCATGCAATTTAAATGTGGGCTTCTGGATCCGTGATCCCAATCAGTACATCTTGTGGCCCGACATGGTGACGGCACATCCCCGTCAGGATTTCCTGTGGGAACAGACCTGCTTTGAAATTTTTATTGGGGTTCAGGGCGAAGATTTTTATCGTGAGATTAATCTTTCCCCTTCTCAGGCCTGGCAGGCTTATCAATTTGAAGAATACCGTTATCCTGAAGATATGCCACCGCAAGCTGCGGATGATATTGAGCTGAATCAGCTCAAACGTACGCATTATGGTCTTAATGTCAGTGTAGATCTGACTGATTTTATGGCAACACATAAACTGAAATGGGAAAACTTGTTCCTGGGTTTATCTGCTGTTTTAAAAACCTCACAAGGTGATCAATACTATGCCATGCAGCATAGTAGTCCTCAGGCAGATTTTCATAATAAACGTGACTGGTTGCATGTATTTTAAATAGATTGACGCTGTGCATCAGCTATTTAAAGTGTAACAGGCGAATACAACGTGAGACTTAAAGTCTCACGTTATTGTTTATTGCTCAACAATGATTGATCCTCTGTATAATTATTTTAGATTTTTTATTGTTTTCAACGTTCATATTTTAATGATGTAGATGATGCTGCTCCTGAATAGATTTCACAGCAGCATAAAGAATAAAAGCAAAAGTAATGATCATCAGAAGAATGGTCCCAAACACCAGTCCCAGCACTCCCAAACATAATACGATTACACCTAGATAAAGTATGCGCCCCAATCCGCTTTCCAGATTCAGTAGCATGATCAATATCAGTAAAATAAGTACACCTACAAAATGCTGTTGCATCGTGACCCCCTTTAATTGTTATTGTGAGTCCGTTTTGCTGCATAAAGACAAAGGAGAACATTTGATTGTTCTCCTTTTTAAATAGCGGCCTTTCAGCGCAGCCTAACTTTTCAGCTCAGGACTTTTGTCTGAGCTCTCTGTTTTCACCACGGGTTTGACTTTTTTCAGTACTTCAATGGTACTGTCCTTAGAACGTTTAAAAGTATCGGTCAGATGTTCCTTATGCTTGGTCGAAATCTGACTGACATCTTCTTTCAGCTCTTTACCCAGATTGGATAGGTCTTCAACGACAGCGTTGAATTCTGTCTTGATAAAGCTTTTCAATTCGGTTAATTCTTTCTGCGAACCGAAAATCTGCTCCTTCAAAGTATCAATACGCTGTAACACCTCCTGCTTAAATTGACGCAATTGTTCCTGCACAGTGTCGCTTAACTGCTTGGCTTCAACTTCAAGCTTTTCCTTACTTTCCTCGATGGTTTCAATTGCCTGATCTTTAGCCTCGACTGCTACTTTTTCAAGCTTCTCGGCAGTTTCAGTCACCACGCTCGGAGTGATTTTTTTAGATGTAGTAGATTTAGGTGCTGTAGCCATCTGTCTTGTTCCTATTGTTATATCGACTAAGCTATATTAGTAGATTTGATAAAAATTAAGATTTGATTTGTCTGACAATTATTAATTGCTTACATTTTTTCACATTGCCTACAAAACAGACTTCCATGCAAAAAGCAAGCCATTTATCTCATACTTTCGCTGCAAAGCCGTTGGACTTTAAGGGTCGTTCTGCGTATAATGCCGTGTTAAGTTCAAGCGAGCAGACATAGGAGGGTAGGTTTAAAAATTAGCCTTCCTTTTTTTTCGTCTTCTCGCTTTTTTACAGCCTAAATTTCAGGAGCTTTGGTTTGAGCACCCCAGCAATTTTAGCCCTTGCCGACGGAACTATCTTTAAAGGTACTTCGATTGGCGCATCGGGTAGTACGACTGGTGAAGTCGTTTTCAACACTGCCATGACTGGCTATCAAGAAATTTTGACTGACCCGAGTTATGCACAGCAACTTGTGACACTGACTTACCCTCATATCGGTAACACAGGCTGTAATGAAGAAGACACTGAATCAGGTCGTATTCATAAGGTTTGGGCTAACGGATTGATCATTCGCGACCTGCCTTTACTGCACAGTAACTTCCGTTCAACCCAATCATTAGCTGAATATTTGGTACAACACAATGTTGTGGCAATTGCGGATATCGACACGCGTAAACTGACACGTATCCTACGTGACAAAGGTGCACAAAATGGCTGTATCCTTGCTGGCGAAAATATCACTGAAGCTGAAGCGCTTGAAAAAGCACGTGCATTTGGTGGTTTAAACGGTTTAGACCTGGCAAAAGAATGTTGCGACCCTGAAGGTTTTGAATGGACTGAAGGCTCTTGGACATTAGGCAAAGGTTTCTCTCAACCAGAAGCTAAATTCCATGTTGTTGCATACGATTACGGTGTCAAAACCAACATCTTACGTATGCTCGCAGACCGCGGTTGTAAACTGACTGTTGTGCCGGCGCAAACTCCTGCTGCTGATGTACTTGCACTGAATCCAGATGGCGTGTTCCTTTCGAACGGTCCTGGTGATCCGGCTGCATGTGACTACGCAATTGAAGCTGTAAAAACAATTGTAGAAACCACTGAAATTCCAGTATTTGGTATCTGCCTGGGTCACCAGATCCTTGCGCTTGCAAGTGGTGCTAAAACCTTAAAAATGCCTCACGGCCACCACGGTGCGAACCATCCTGTACAAAATCTTGATAACGGTACAGTGATGATTACTTCTCAAAACCATGGCTTCGCAGTCGATGAAAGCAATCTGCCTGATGTGTTGCGTGTAACGCATCGCTCACTGTTTGATGGCACCAACCAAGGTATCCATCGTACAGACAAACCTGCGTTCAGCTTCCAGGGTCACCCTGAAGCAAGCCCGGGTCCACATGACTGCGCACCATTGTTCGATCATTTCATCGAACTTATCGAAGCATCTAAGAAGTAATTAAGGAAGCATCATGGCTAAACGTACTGACATTAAAAGCATCTTGATTATTGGTGCTGGTCCGATTGTCATCGGTCAAGCATGTGAGTTTGACTACTCAGGTGCTCAAGCATGTAAAGCCCTTCGTGAAGAAGGTTACCGCGTTATTTTGGTCAACTCGAACCCAGCGACCATCATGACCGACCCAACCATGGCGGATGCAACTTACATTGAGCCAATTACTTGGCAAACTGTTGCAGCGATCATTGAGAAAGAACGTCCAGATGCTGTTCTTCCAACCATGGGTGGTCAAACGGCATTGAACTGTGCCCTTGCCCTCGATGAGCACGGCATTTTAGAGAAATTCAATGTTGAATTGATCGGTGCAACCAAAGAAGCGATTGAAAAAGCTGAAGACCGTAAACTGTTCGACCAGGCAATGCGTAAAATTGGTCTTGAATGTCCAAAAGCTGACGTTGCTGAGTCAATGGAACATGCTTTAGAAATTCAAGCACGTTTCGGCTTCCCAGTAATTATCCGTCCATCATTCACCATGGGTGGTTCTGGTGGCGGTATCGCATACAACAAAGAAGAATTTATCGAGATTTGTGAACGTGGTTTCGATCTTTCTCCGACTAAACAATTATTGATTGATGAATCTTTAATTGGCTGGAAAGAATACGAGATGGAAGTTGTTCGTGACAAAAACGACAACTGTATCATTGTATGTACCATTGAAAACTTTGATCCAATGGGCGTACACACTGGTGACTCAATCACTGTTGCCCCTGCTCAAACGCTTACAGATAAAGAATTCCAGTTACTACGTAACGCTTCTCTAGCAGTTCTTCGTGAAATTGGTGTTGAAACAGGTGGTTCTAACGTACAGTTCGGTATTTGTCCAAATACTGGTCGTATGGTCGTGATCGAGATGAACCCACGTGTATCACGTTCATCTGCACTTGCTTCTAAAGCAACTGGTTTCCCGATTGCAAAAATCGCAGCGAAACTGGCTGTAGGTTATACCCTTGATGAGTTGAAAAACGACATTACTGGCGGTACAACGCCTGCATCGTTCGAACCTGCAATCGACTACGTTGTAACCAAGATTCCTCGTTTCAACTTCGAAAAATTCCCACAAGCTGATGCGACACTGACGACTCAGATGAAATCTGTCGGTGAAGTGATGGCGATTGGCCGTAACTTCCAGGAATCTGTACAAAAAGCCCTTCGTGGTCTTGAAGTGGGCGCTTCTGGTTTTGACGAAAAGGTTGAAGTGGGTGCTGAAGGCGCGCGCGACAAAATCTTGCAAGAACTTAAAGTGCCAGGTCCAGAGCGTATCTGGTACGTGGGCGATGCATTCCGTCACGGCTTTACTTTAGACGAAGTATTCGCTGCAACGAACATTGACCGCTGGTTCTTGATTCAAATCGAAGACATCATCAAAACTGAAAACCAAATCAAAACTTTAGGTTTTGGCGACTTGAATGCGGACAACATCCGTGGATTCAAACGTAAAGGTTTATCAGATCTTCGCATTGCCGACTTGATGGGCATTTCACAAAAACAATTCCGTAAACACCGTTGGAACTTGGGCGTAACTCCAGTTTACAAACGTGTCGATACATGTGCTGCAGAATTCGAATCTGATACAGCTTACATGTACTCAACTTACGATGAAGAATGTGAAGCCAATCCGTCTGCGAAAGACAAGATCATGGTGATCGGTGGCGGTCCTAACCGTATTGGTCAAGGGATCGAATTCGATTACTGCTGTGTACACGCTGCCCTTGCAATGCGTGAAGACGGTTATGAAACCATCATGGTGAACTGTAATCCTGAAACAGTTTCAACGGATTACGACACTTCAGATCGTCTGTACTTCGAACCGATCACACTTGAAGACGTGCTTGAAATCGTACGTATCGAGAAGCCTAAAGGCATTATCGTTCAGTACGGTGGTCAAACACCTTTGAAATTGGCGCGTGCTCTAGAAGAAGCTGGTGCGCCAATCATTGGTACATCACCTGACGCGATTGACCGTGCAGAAGACCGTGAACGTTTCCAGCAAATGATTCAACGTCTGCAACTTCGTCAACCAAACAACAGCATTGTAAAATCTGCTGAAGAAGGTATGGCTGAAGCGTCTAAAGTAGGCTATCCATTAGTGGTACGTCCTTCTTACGTGCTTGGTGGTCGTGCGATGGAAATCGTGTACAACGATGAAGAACTCAAACGCTACTTACGTGATGCGGTTCAAGCATCAAACGAAGCACCTGTTCTGCTTGACCGTTTCTTAGATGATGCGATCGAAGTTGACGTAGACTGCGTATCTGACGGTAAAGACGTGGTGATTGGCGGCATCATGCAGCACATTGAACAAGCGGGTATTCACTCAGGTGACTCAGCATGTTCGATTCCTCCTTACTCTCTCTCTAAAGAGATTCAGGACGAAATGCGTCGTCAAACCGTTGCAATGGCAAAAGAGCTTGGCGTAATCGGTTTGATGAACGTTCAGTTTGCGGTTAAAGGTGAAGACGTTTACATTCTGGAAGTGAACCCACGTGCGTCTCGTACTGTGCCATTCGTTTCTAAGTGTATCGGTGAATCTTTAGCGAAAGTTGCTGCACGTTGTATGGCGGGTCAATCTCTTGAGTCTCAAGGCTTTACATCAGAGATTATTCCTGAGCACTTCTCTGTCAAAGAAGCCGTGTTCCCGTTCAACAAATTCCCTGGTGTTGACCCAATCCTTGGCCCTGAGATGAAATCGACTGGCGAAGTGATGGGCGTTGGTAAAACATTTGGTGAAGCGTTCTATAAAGCTGTTTTAGGTGCAAACGAGCGTTTACCAGGTCTTCCAACTGAAGGCGAAGTAAAACACGCATTTATCTCTGTACGTGACTCAGATAAACCACGTGCGGCGGGTATCGCAAAACAATTGATTGACCTAGGCTTCAAGATTCTTGCAACTGATGGTACATTTAAAGTGATTAGCGATGCTGGTCTTGAATGTGAACGTGTCAATAAAGTGACTGAAGGTCGTCCTAACATTGTAGACCGTATCAAAAACGGCGAAATCCACCTTGTGATTAACACGACTGAAGGCAAAAAGGCACAAGAAGACTCATTCTCGATCCGTCGTTCAGCACTTCAAGGTAAAGTGTATAACACAACTACATTGAATGGTGCAGATGCAGTATGCCAAGCTTTAGCAATTAAATTGCCGATGGATGTATATCGTTTGCAAGACCTAACTAAAGGTTAATTCGCTTCCAAGAAGTCCCGCTACCTTCTTGGTGGCGGGCTTTTTTTTATTTATAGATTTTATATCTTTCAACTGACTTTTGAGGGACAACATGCAACGTTATCCTATGACACCTGAAGGCAAAATTGCCTTAGAGAAAGAATTACACCAACTGAAAACAGTGGATCGTCCACGTATTACAGCTTCAATTGCAGAAGCTCGTGAACACGGTGACTTAAAAGAAAATGCAGAATACCATGCAGCACGTGAACAGCAAGGCTTCTGTGAAGGCCGTATTCAGGACATCGAAGGCAAACTGGGTGCAGCTCAGGTGATCGATGTCAAAGAACTTGAACAGAATGGTCGTGTAGTTTTCGGTGTAACGGTCACGATTGAAAATCTGGATACTGAAGAACAGAAAACCTATAAAATTGTAGGCGATGACGAAGCAGACTTTAAGATCAACAAGATCTCAGTGAACTCGCCGATTGCACGTGGTCTTTTGGGCAAAAACGAAGGCGATGATGTGAAAATCAATACACCAAACGGTGAAGTTGAATACGAAATTGTGAAAGTTGAATATCTTTAAAATTTAAAGCTATTTAATTTAAAGCCCCTCGATTGAGGGGTTTTTTACCTTTATCCGCTTCCTACAAACGGATTAACTCTGTGCTTCTTTTAAAAACCCCGATGCAAATAAATTAAATGCATATAAGGCCTCAGTGAGTACCTGCTCAGGATGTTCGCTAGAAGCCACCCAGAGTGCTGCATTCATTGCAGCACCATTTAAAAATACCGCAGCAGCTTCCGGATCAACTGTTTTAATTCGATCTGCTACCAATAATTGCTCAACACATTCACGCGTGGACTGCAAACATCTGTTTTGACTTGGCCAATGTGCAGGATCACCCAGCACAGCCGGTCCATCACGCAACACAATGCGTTGGAATTCCGGATTTAAGGCATTTTGAATATAGGTCCGCCCTTCTAGCATCAAACCATCCCAAAGATCATCAGGCTGCTCCAGATGCTGCTGGGCAGATGAAGCCATTTCCGAATCGATTTGATCAACTACCGCAGCAAATAAGCCTTTTTTATCACCAAAATGATGATACAGCGCACCACGGGTCAATCCTGCTTCTGCCGTGAGCTTATCCATTGAAGTGTCTGCATAACCATATTCTGCAAACGTACGACGTGCCACTTCAATCAGTTTCTTGCGGGTTTCCGCCATTTTTTGTTCACGAACAGACATGAATTACTTTACCTCATCATCATAAAAATTTTAATTGACATACGGACCGTATGTCAATTATGTTTACATACGAAGCGTATGTGAAAGTCAAGTTGCTTTCACTCACTGATAAATTAGATATTGAATGAGAATAGACATGACTAGAACTGCGATATTTCCCCAAGACCGCCATGCCCTGTATGAACAGCATGGTTATTCTGCTGCAATTAAATCGCAAGATTTACTCTTCGTTTCTGGTCAGGTCGGTAGCCGTGAGGATGGTTCACCTGAACCAGATTTCGAGAAACAGGTAGAACGGGCTTTTGAAAATCTAGCTGCGACATTGGCAGCAGCTGGTTGTAGCTTCGATGATATTGTCGATGTCACCACATTTCACACTGACCCAGAGCAGCAATTTGAAAGCATTATAAAAGTTAAGCAGCAAGTGTTTAAGCAAAAGCCTTATCCTAATTGGACAGCTGTTGGCGTGACTTGGCTGGCAGGTTTTGATTTTGAGATTAAAGTGATTGCCCGTATTCCTCTCAGCGCTTAGGTCATATCAGCACGTGCTTTAGGATTTGCTTCACAAGCTGAATTGCGATTGTTGATTCAGCTTAAAGTGCAATTCGGTATAATGGCGCATTCCTTGTAGTTATAGCCTCCTCATGTCTGAAAAGTTAATTAATTCTCCTGTGAAGCATTGGTGTGAATTCGAGTTCATCTCAAAAACGGTGAAGAATCCCAACATTCATATCAAAGGGAATTATTCGTATTATTCGGCCTATTGGGATCAGGGGTTTGAGCGTTGTGTAGTGCGCTATCTGCATGATAAGCCTGCCACGCCTGAGAAGCCCATAGACCAGCTCTATATCGGTAATTTTGTCTGTTTTGGTGCTGAGTGCGTGATTATGATGGGTGGCAATCAACTCCACCGTACCGACTGGATTTCAGCGTTTCCATTCGATACACGCAGTTTTGTACCTGCTGGCGATACTATTATTGGCGATGGCTGTTGGATTGGCTCACGCGCTTTGATTATGCAGGGTGTGAACCTTGGTGAAGGCGCGGTAGTGGCGACAGGCGCAGTCGTGACCAAAGATGTGCCACCTTATGCAGTTGTGGGCGGCGTACCTGCGAAAATTATTAAATACCGCTTTCCACAGGAAGATATAGAAAAGCTGCTTTCCCTCAAAATCTATGACATAGACGAAAAGCAGTTTTTAAAAATGCGTGAAAAGTTACAGACGGATGATGTGGTTAGCTTGGTAAATTTTATATCTAATTCATAAAATTACCGTCCAGTTTTTATATAATTCATCCAAGATTCAATAAAATCACTAGTTTTATTCAAAGGGCTTATTGAAAATGCAGACAAATACTCTATGTACTTGCTCTCTTTCCAACTAGCATCATCTCTAATTCGCTCAATATTATGATGCTCATGAATAAAGCTACTCATAAAAAAATCTTCAACTTTATAATCCCATTTCAATATATCTCGCACCCATGTAGTATCAGTAATTGCATCAAACTTAGTATCAAAATTTAAATTAAGGTTATGTTTTTTCATAAAATCCCTCTTATTTAAATACAGATTATTAGATAAGAATTTAATAATTATTTCAAAATACCTAATATAATCATGTTGTACTGATAACGGTGTCATCATTAGGCTAATAAGAATTAAATTCTTGTTAGTTTCATTTGTCCTTAATAAAGCATATTGATTTAGCTTTTTAACTAACTCACGCGGATTTAATTTTTTCTCTAATTGCAAAGCTAAAACCCAAAAATAGAACTCGTTCACTTCATCTTTATTAGCCAACTCTCCTATTCGAAAGAGTTGTTCTTTGATAATATTTTCATAATTTTTTTCACACTTTTCTGAAGAAAGATGTACTGTAAAATCAATAAATTTTTCTAAATAATCACCATTCATCTCCGCTTCATAACCATACACACTTTTGATAGATTGTAATAATTGTGGCTTATTCATTACTAAAACAAAAACAATTTTTGGAATATCAAAAAAGTGCTTAATTCTTTCAATTAGACGAATTGCAAAATCGGGGCGACAGCGATCTAACTCATCAATAATAAAAACTAAAGGTTTTTCTAATTGAGCAGCAAGTTCGGCTAGTTCTTTTTTAAAATCTTGGATCGTTTGTTTTTCAATATGGTGATTTTCTATTTTCTTTTCGATTTGTTCTTTTACCTTAGATGCTATTTCATCACTAGCAGTATCGAAAACATCTTGCCCTTGTTTATAGACTTCCTGTATAGCTTCACCTGCACCACCTAGACCAATCCAATGCATACCTGCTTTGGCAGCGATCATAGGAATAACAGCAGCTAAAGAAATTAACACTGAGGCAGTCTTTGAATTAAAATCATTAATCTCTTCAATACCAATTTCATCAGAATCTTTAAAAGCTTGGCTAATTTCAGCTGCAATTGTTAGAAAAGGATCATCTAAATAATCATTTGCAAACGCATCCAAATAAATAACGTTATGTTTCGTATCATCTAAATGCTTTGCCCAATGCCTTACAAACCATGTTTTTCCTTCACCCCAACGAGCATCCAAAGCTAAAACAGCACCACATTGTAAACGATCAACATAGTTAGTCAGTTGTTCACCCAAGCGACGTCGATCCCAGAGATCACCTTCCCAAGCTGTTTGAATATTCTCAAAATTATCTTTCTGCCAATTTATTTGATCTATAGTCATTTTATTAAATTTCATTCGTTTACAATTCATTCATTATATTCATTTTAATTTTTAAAGGCATAAAAAAACCCACTCAATCGGAGCGGGTTTTTTCAGAATATGGTGGCTATGACGAGACTTGAACTTGTGACCCCCGCATTATGAGTGCGGTGCTCTAACCAACTGAGCTACATAGCCTTAAACTATGCGCGCATTATGGGATTTTCTGTAAATCACGTCAACCCCATATTGTGCTGTTTGATCAAAATTTGTTGAAGTGAGCCGATAAGCCGGGTTCTGTCGTGAACGATCATTCCTCTAGGCGCACAATCACTCATGCGCTCAAGCGACCTACCCGAATCCAGCATGGGCCATGCCTAATGGATTCCTATTTGGTCTTGCTTCCGGTGGGGTTTACCTCGCCATGAACTGTTACCAGCCATGCGGTGCGCTCTTACCGCACCCTTTCACCCTTACCTCCGATTCCGATTGCTCGAAAACATAATGAAGGCGGTCTTCTCTCTGCTGCACTTGCCGTCGGTTTGCACCGCCCAGGCGTTACCTGGCACCTTGCCCTATGAAGCCCGGACTTTCCTCCCCTGCTTCAATCACGGAGATTTCCACAGCAGCGATCGTCTGGCTCACTTCGAGCGGCATAGTATCAAATATCGAGACTAATTGCTTGATGTTTTTTGAGCAGTCAGTTTTTCATACTTGGCTTGCAGCTGTTCCTGCGTTTCGACATGATTCGGATCCAGTGGAATACAATCTACCGGACAGAACAACTGGCACTGCGGTTGATCATGATGTCCGACGCACTCTGTACATAAATCTGGATGAATCTCATAAATGAGTTCACCCATATAAATGGCCTCATTCGGGCATACAGGTTCACAAACATCACAATTAATACATTCATCGGTGATATATAAAGACACGCTACCAACCTTGTTGAAGTTTACGCTCGAAGGCCGCAACCACGTTTGGTGGTACAAACTTGGTTACATCACCTCTTAATCGAGCAATTTCACGCACCAAAGTGGATGAAATAAAAGAATATTGCTCTGAAGGGGTTAAAAATACCGCTTCAAAGTGGGAGTCCAGCTGACGGTTCATATTGGCCAGCTGAAATTCGTACTCAAAATCAGACACTGCACGCAAACCACGCAATACAGCAGTCGCCTTTTGCTCACGGAAAAAATTGACCAGCAAACCATCAAAACCTACAAATTCAACATTGTCCAAATGACTCAATGACTCTTTCGCCAATGCGACACGCTCTTCCAGACTAAATACCGGATTTTTATGATGACCGATGGCAATGGCTACCACAACTTCATCAAACATTCGCGCTGCGCGGGTTACCAAATCAATATGTCCATTGGTAATTGGATCAAAAGTCCCCGGATAAATCACACGAGTTTTAGACATCCATTTGTACTCTGTTTGTTATGTAGAATCTTATTTTAGCAAAAACTTGTTTTTTTGGTGAATAATCCTCATTAATTTAAAAAACTTCACCTTATTTCTAGTTGCGGTACAATAGCAGCACGTTTGGAAGTATCAGATTATGGCGAAAGCATCTATTGTAGTAAAAAAAAATAATGGCGGTACCATTGCACTAAATAAACGTGCCCGCCACGATTATTTTATTGAAGAGAAATTTGAAGCGGGGCTTTCATTAAAAGGCTGGGAAGTCAAATCAATGCGTGCTGGTCGTATGACCATCGTAGAAAGTTATATTACCTTTAAAAATGGTGAAGCGTTCTTGTTTGGTGCACAGGTTCAGCCCTTATTAAGCGCTTCAACCCATGTGGTGCCTGAAGCAACTCGTACCCGCAAGCTGTTGCTGAATCGCCGTGAAATTGAAAAGTTGATGGGTGCGATTAACCAGAAAGGTTATTCCTGCGTTCCATTGGCCTGCTACTGGAAAGGTCCACATGCCAAGCTGGAAATTGCTCTGGTGAAAGGTAAGCAGCTTCATGACAAACGTGCCACCGAAAAAGACCGTGACTGGCAACGTGATAAAGCGCGAATTTTCCATAAATAATGGATTAAAAGTTGAATATAAAAAAACCTCCGCATTTGGAGGTTTTTTTATGGTTTTAAGTATGGCTATTTAAACGCGCTAGAGTCAAAGCAATATATTCACCAAACCAGAACGCAGTTTTTAAATCGCCTTCAGGTGGGGTCACTTCTACCGGTGCGTTATCTGACTGGGTCATTAAACCCAAAAAGCTCGACATCCGGTTCAGATCCGTGACGGCACGTCCTGTCGGCATTAATGGCAATCCACTCCACAACATCCCGTGCTGCATGGCAAACAGGTTGATTTGCTGCAGGACCGCCAGCTTGTCACCACTAAGTCCGCCACCATTGGTAAAAGCCGCTGCCAGTTTTCCCTGCCAGCTACGTGCCAGCCAGCGCTTAGAGGATTGCTCCATAAACAGCTTCATGGCAGAGGTCAGGCTACCCATATAGGTCGGACAGCCAAAGATAATCGCATCGGCGGCATCCAGTACATCCCAGTCTATATGTTCGACATTCATCATATGCACCTGAACACCAGTTTCGCGCGCACCATCGGCAATAAAATTTGCCACTTTAGCCGTGTGTCCATAAGGACTGTGATAAACAATCGCAACAGATTTGGAAGATAGGGACATAACGCTCAAAAGCCAAAAAATTCAGTTAAGTTTAACATTTTCATGCCATAAACACGAATGTCGCCATACGCCCTGTTTTTGGCTCACGGCGATAAGAAAAATACTCATCTGCTTGACGATAAGAACACTGCTCCCCACCCAATACGGTATTTATGCCATGTTGCTGCAAGATATAACGCGCAATCGCATACAGGTCGGCATAATATTTACCTGCCTGCTCACCGGCCTGAAATGCACTGTCCAGTTCAGGATATTTACTACAAAAAGCCGCTTTTACTTCAGTGCCAATTTCAAAACAAGGCTGGCTAATTGCTGCCCCGAGCCAGGCCCAAGTCGGCGGAGTTTGCATGGCGGCAATGGTATTTTCAACAATTCCACCCGCCAGACCACGCCAACCAGCATGCAAATTGGCAACTTCCGTACCTTTCGCATTCCCCATTACCACAGGTAAACAGTCTGCAGTCATCATCATCAAGGCATGCGCCTTGCGCTGCGTCACCAGACCATCTCCGACCAGTGCGGTAAATGGCATCTGCTCATTAATGCTATGACAAATGGTGCTATGCGTCTGGGTCATCCAGGTAATCTTATCTACGCCAAAGGCAGCGAAATCCTGCAATAAAGCCATACGATGCTGTTGTACCCGTAGCGCATTATCCTGCACATGCAAGGCCAAGTTAAAACCTGCAAGCTCAGGCTGTGCGGATGGCTGTACTTTCGCATGGTGAACGCGAGTCTGGCCGACATACACACCTTGTGGAAGTCCTGGTACAAATTGCATCTCGATTCCTTGCTTTGACGCGAGCTAAATAAAAAGATTAATAGGCTTTGTTTTCGGTACGCAGCACTTCAACCAGATTGGCAAAGTCTTCCGGCCACGGTGCTTCAAAGGTCATTTCTTCTTTGGTACGCGGATGGGTCAGACCGAGTTGTACAGCATGCAAAGCCTGACGCTTGAAGCCACGCAAAGTATCATCTAATAATTGCGATGCACCTGCAGGCATACGGACACGTGGCATATACACCTGATCGCCCACCAAGCCAAAGCCGATATAGCTAAAATGCACACGGATCTGATGGGTACGTCCAGTTTCCAGACGGGCTTGAACACGGGTAAAATGCTGGAAACGCTCTTTGACATTGTAATGCGTCACCGCGTCTTTACCACCTGGAAGTACGGTCATTTTCACACGATCCACCGGATGGCGTTTGATTGGTTCATCAATGGTACCGCCAGCAATAATATTGCCGTAAACCACCAAGTCATACAGGCGATATACTGATTTTTTCTCAAGCTGTTTGCTAAGAGAAAACTGTGCTTCCAGATTTTTGGCAACGACTAACAGACCGCTGGTGTCTTTATCGATACGATGTACCAGACCTGCACGCGCCAGTTCAGCCGATTTCGGATAGTGATGCAATAAAGCATTGACCAAGGTGCCAGAACTATTGCCAGCACCCGGATGCACCACCATACCGACTGGTTTGTTGATGACAATAATATCGTCATCTTCATAGATGATATCTAGTGGAATGTCTTCCGGCAGACTGCGCGTTTGCGCTTCAAGCTCAACATTTAAAGTCAGGGTTTCAAAACCATCACTTTTAAATTTCGGCTTAACCGGTTGACCATTCACCAATAAATTGCCATCTTTAATCCATTGCTTTAATTTTTCTCGAGAAAAATCGCTCCAGACCATTGCGGCAATCTGGTCGATCCGTTGCCCGATATAAGTTTCATCCAGTTGAAATTGCAACGATAAACGTGTTGCAGTTGCTTCTGAAGTATGGTTATCTGCATCCTCAGAATCTTCAAGTAAATTGAAATCAGTATCAGGGATATTAGAATTGGAAGATTGTGCTTGACTCATTTGCTCATTCAGACAAAAGTGGTTTAATAGTGCAATTGTAGCTCATTGCCCGTATTAACAGAGGAATTTTTATGTCGCTACCACATTATAAAATGACAATGCTTGCTGTGACATTAGGCATTGCATCGGCAATGGTAGGCTGTAGCAGTAATCCAAAAAAAGAAGTCGTGGATAAAGGTCCAGAATCTAGCGAACAGGTTTATATTCAAAAAGCACAGAAAGCGCTAGATCGTAATCAATATACCGATGCAGCAAAACAGTTAGAAGCGCTGGAAACTTATTTCCCGACCAGTCAGTATGCCCCGCAAGCGCAGCTTGAACTGTTGTATGTGAAATTCCAGCAAAAAGATTATGAAGGTGCGGTTGCACTGGCAGAGCGTTTTATCCGTCTGAACCCGCAACATCCAAATGTCGACTATGCTTACTATGTACGCGGTGTCGCCAATATGGAACAGAACTATAACGGCCTGCTACGTTATACCTCACTGAAACAGTCGCATCGTGATGTCAGCTACCTGAAAGTGGCTTACCAGAATTTTGTTGATTTCATTCGTCGCTATCCATCGAGTACTTATGCAGTCGATGCAGCACAACGTATGCAGTTTATCGGCCAGGAACTGGCTGAGCATGAAATGAACGCAGCACGTTTTAACATCAAACGTAAGGCGTATCTGGCAGCAGTTGAACGTGGCTTGTGGGTGATTGAGCATTATCCTCAAACTCCGCAGATTCCGGAAGCACTGGCAACGGTTGCTTATGGTTATGCTCAGCTAGGTGATAAAGCAACTTCTCAGCAATATGTGGATGTATTAAAGCTGAATTATCCGAATCTGGTGAAATCAGATGGTACGGTGAATCTGCGTGCAGCGCGTAGCGAAAGCAGTTTCTTTAACCGCGCGACACTGGGTATTTTTGGTAAAGAAGCCAAAACTGTAACCGACACCGATGCACAATCGGATACGCCAGAAACTGAAAAGCGCAGCATCACCAATCGCATTTCATTTGGTTTGCTGGATCGTCCTAAAACGGCTGAATAAAGCTAAATAAGTCCGGCAGTATCAGCAAATAAGACAGCGCTTTACAGGTGCATTTTCCTCAAGGGCAAGGTATCATACTTGCCCTTTTGCGTTGTCTTGCCCAGGCTTGAACAAAACGTGCAAAAGGTATACAAAGGAACTTGAAATATTCAATGTCCAACTAGACTATTTTCATTTTTTCAGTGATTTAGACCTTAGATTCCAGCACGAGAAGCTCAGCAGACCATGGCCATTCCTCAACATACGATTGATCAGATTCTCGATCGCACCGATATTGTCGATGTGATTGGTCAATTCGTAAAACTGAAAAAAACAGGCCGTACCTATTCAGGCTGCTGCCCTTTTCATCAGGAAAAATCACCGTCTTTCCACGTCTATCGTGACAAACAGTATTTTCACTGTTTTGGCTGTCAGGCCAACGGTAATGCCATCCGTTTTTTAATGGACATTGGCAGCCGTAATTTTGTCGAAGTGATGAAAGACCTGTCCAGCCAGACGGGAATCGAACTGCCTAAAGACAATACTGATTCCAATAAATTAAAATATAAACGTGAAGCAGCTAAACCCAAAATCGTGCCTGCTCAAACTGCACCACAAACTCAGCCGCAACAGAATAACGCTCCAACAGAAAATAATAATGCTGCATCTACGGCGAGTTTCGATCCATTTGCAGAGTTTCAGACAGTCGAACAGGATTTTTATGGTGACCCTTTTGCTTCTTTTGAACACCTACCGATGGCGGAAGTTCAGCAAGACGGTAACCTCTACGACCTGCTAGAAAATATCGCGCAGTTCTATGAGCGCCAACTCCCAAATAGCCCGAGTGCCCAGCAATACTTCAAGCAGCGTGGTCTGACTGCAGAGACCATTGCCTATTGGCGCTTAGGCTATGCGCCTGAAGACTGGCAACATCTGGAAAAAGCCTTTCCTCAGGATATTGAGGGCTTAAAACTTTTAGGTCTGATTCGCACCAGCGACAGTGGCCGTGATTTTGACCTGCTGCGTGAACGAGTCATTTTCCCGATCCGTGATACCAAGGGCCGTGTGGTCGGCTTTGGCGGCCGTGCCCTGAATGACGAGATCAAGCCGAAATACATCAACTCGCCAGATTCTGAAGTCTTCCATAAAAACCAGTTGCTGTACGGCCTCTATGAGGGCCGCAAACAGAAAGCCCAAGAATGGCTGATGGTCGAAGGCTATATGGATGTGATTGCGCTTCAGCAATATGGCATTCATGGCGCAGTGGCGACTTTAGGCACAGCGAGTAATACCGACCACCTGAATATTCTGTTCAAGCAGAGCAACCGGCTGACCATTGCCTTTGATGGGGATGCTGCCGGTCAAAAAGCAGCGCGCCGTACCTTGGACATTGCCCTGCCCCTGCTGAATGATGGCCGAGAGCTGAAGTTCTTTGTTTTGCCCGCTGACCATGACCCAGATTCATTGATCCGCCGTGAAGGGATAGAAAACTTCAGACGCTTGCTGGATCAGGCACCGTTGATGTCGGACTTCGTGTTTGCCCATCTGACCCAAAATCAGGATATCACCACCCCAGAAGGCAAGAGTCAGGTTATGGGTGAACTAAAAAATCTGACCGAATTACTGCCCAAACACGGCTCCTTCCGTTATCTGCTGCAGCAATTTTTCCGCGAAAAACTGGGCTTTAATCGTAAATGGCAACCTAAGGTCAATACAGATGCATCTTTAAGCTTTAGTACCAAAATTGATGCTGAAGAATATGTGATTGCGATCTTGATGAATCATCCTTATCTGTATATTCATTTTGAACCACTGCGCGCGCTAGTAGCGGAAGATCAGTTGCTGTTTAAGATTTTGAATATTCTGAATGTGATTTTTGATGACTTGCCGGATGATCCTGAACTGTCGATCTATTATGTGCTCGGTGCCTGCGCAGCCCATCATCATGAACTGCAGCATATTCTGCAGCATGCCAATGTCAGCGATTACACCTCATCGCCGGAACATGCCGATAAGCTCGCGGCTGATTTTTCAACCAAGCTGCAATATCAGTGTTTAAAAAACAAGATTAAATCCAAGAAATTTAACAGTATTGCAGAAATGAAAAACCTGAAAATGCAGATTTATGAGATTGACCGCAAACGCTCAATGACCCTGTTAGAAGATTAATTTTTCAAATTATTGATTCTTTTGAATCCAATGAAGTCACTGCTAGCTCACATTATTATTTATAATTTTCTCAAATAATCAGGCTGGGTTTTATGTTGAAGTACAAATCAGCAAAGAACCAAGCTTCTCATCATGCTGATTAAAACGAATGCCTGGATTTACGACGCTTCGCGACTACATTGCCCAGTTCTTCCTGTAACAGCTCAAAATAGGTAGGATCTTCCGCTTTGGCCGCCTCACGCAGCACAATAGAAGTTGGATGCAACAGTTTTTGGGTTAAACGATGTGAAAACTCGGCCAGTACCGTTTCCGCCTTTTCGCCCTTGGCAATACGCTGCATTGCCAGTGACAATTCTTCCTGACGTAATGTTTCCCCGTGGTCACGATAGGCATGAATGGTCGCCCCGGCCTGTTTGACCTTTTGCTGGGTCATCAGTTCTGTAGCCAGCTGATTGACCATGATCTCAGCCTCAACAGCCGCTTGACGGCGCTGTGCCAGATTTTCTTCAATCACCGTTTGCAGATCATCGACGCCATATAGATAAACCCCATCCAGGCTTTCTACTTTGGCATCAATATCACGCGGAACGGCCAGATCCACCAGTAGCATCTGCTGGTAACGGCGTTTTTTCAGTGCAGCTTTTACATCCGCAAAGTTAATCACTTGATGCAAACTACCGGTACAACTGGAAATCACATCGGCACGATGCAAGTTGGCAGCTAACTGGTCAAAGTCGATAATTTCGACCTCAACCCGATGTGCAATTTCCTGCGCCAGAATGTCTGCACGTTCGCGGGTACGGTTACAGATGATGATCTTGCCCACACCCATTTCTGCAAGATGCTTAGCCACCAGACTGTTCATCTCTCCAGCTGCCACCACCATAATGGTCAGCTTGTCCGGGTGACTAAACACTTGCAAGGCAAGTTGTGCTACCGCATAGCCCATCGAGACCGCATGACTACCGACAGCCGTTTCCGAACGCACACGTTTAGCGGCATAAAAAGCATATTCAAAAATGCGGTTCAGGTTTTGCGAAACGGTATGAGAGTCTTTGGCCAGAGAAAGTGCGGTTTTGACCTGCCCCAGAATTTGTGGTTCACCTAGCATCAGTGAATCCAGACCACTAGCAACACGCATCAGATGCGTCACCGCTTGAGCATTTTCATAACGATAGACATGATGTTGCAGTTGTTTGACATCCACCCCATTTTTCTGGGCGAGCCAGTTCAGCACCATGTCAGCATTGTCAGACATGGCGTAAACTTCGGTCCGGTTACATGTAGACACCACCACCATGTCGTTCAGTTGAGGGTGTTGGCTTTGCTCGGCAAGAATGGCACTTAACTTTTCAGGGTTAAACGCCACTTGTTCGCGCAGTTCTACAGAGGCAGTTTGATGGTTGACACCCAATGCAAAGAAAGACATATCAGGTCATCATTTCACTAAATTTATGCTATTGTGCAACATCGGTGTCATAAAAAGCATTACTTGGATCAATAAAAAATTGCGTCAAACAATTAGCCGTATCAACGGCCCTACAATTAAGCAATATTCTACCACATTCCTACTGGTGGGTAGCATGGCTTCGACTGCGCATCTTTATGCAGCGGAAGCAGTTTACCATGCAAATCAAAATTATGATGCGATAAAACAAAGTATGATGGCTGAGTTTGCCATCGCTGCACATGACATTCCGACCGCTTTGCACAACTATACGGTGCTAGCGATCAAGAGCAATTCCACTTCAGTCAAGCAACGTGCGCTGAATGTCGCGCTGGAACATGATGATCTTCAGGCAGCACTAGATATCTCCACGCACTGGGTGGTACAAGAGCCGCAAGATGTCCCCGCTTTATTTTATTTATCACATATTGCCCTGAAAGCACATGAATATGAGCTGGCCGCTGAGACCTTAGAAAAAATCCTGCAAATTGATGACAGCGCCGATCTGGAAGAAATTCTCGCAGGGATTTCACCAGAAGGTACAGAAGACCGTACTTATCTGATTCAGGCCTTAAGTACCACCAAAGCCAAGGACAACCCGTCTATTCTGGTGCTGGTGGCCGGTCTGGAAGCGCAAAATGGTCAGCTCGAACAGGCTCTAAATACAGTTAACCGTGCCTTAAAAAAACGCCCGAATGCGACTGGATATATCCTGATGAAAGCCAATCTGCTCAATGCACTCGGCGATACTCAGGCGACACTGCAATGGTATGAAAAATCCAGCCGTAAACACCGCAATAATCTGGATGTGCGTCTGGCCGAAGTCAAATATCTGGTCAAGCTGAACGAAGCGACTTTGGCGCTAAAAAAACTGCAAGACATTCTAAAAAAATGGCCGACTGCCGAAGAAGCCCTGTTTATTGCCGGACTAACCAGTATCGACCTGGAAGAATACGAGAAAGCCGAAAAATATCTGGTCGAACTGCGTTATTCTGCGCAGTATCAAAATGAAGCTTATTATTATCTGGCGGTCAATGCAGAACGCAAACAGCATTATGAAACGGCTAAAGCCTATTATCGTCTGGTCGATGGCAGTCTTTACACCGTCTCACGTCGCAACATGATCTCCATTTTCGCCCAGCAGGATAAGCTGCATGATGCGCTGCGTTTCTTAACACAGGAAAGAGTCAATTATCCACAACATGCCAGCTTCCTCTATCTGGCCCAGGCGGATATTTTGACGCGTATGCAGAATAAAAAAGCTGCTATTCGCCTGCTGGAAGAAGCCAGCAAAAACCTGCCCGATGACCCTGAACTGGTTTATTCGCAAGTCCTGTTGCTAGATCCCCATCAGGATCGCATCAAGCTGGATGAACTACTTAGCACTTTACTTAAAATTGAACCGAACAGTCCGACCTATCTGAATGCCTATGCCTATACCCTGGCGATGCAGAACCGTCGTCTCGAAGAAGCACGCCGCTATGTCGAACAGGCACTGGAATATGCACCGGAACAGGCATCCATTCTGGATACCTATGGTTATATCTGTTATTTACAGAATGACTTCGCCACAGCTGCGGACGTGTTATACAAAGCTTATCAGTTGAATCCGAATGTGAAGATTGGCGTGCGTTATGCCCGTTCCTTGTACATGAAAGGTGATCTACAACAATTCCACCAAGTGTTACAACAATTACAACAAAACCATCCAAATGACCCAGAATTGAAACAACTTAATTCGCTATTGTTAGCACCACAAACCAAAACGAGTTAATTAATTTATGCGCAATTTGAGCCAATTGGGCTGCTGTGCCTTTGCAGCCACTGCTTTATTTTTAACTGGCTGTCAGCAGATGATCAAGCCTCAAGCGCCTGCCACCCCGTCTGTACAGGCAGAGAATCAATTTCAGCTGCAAGGTAAAATTGGCGTTCGTACCCCTCAACAGACTGGCAGCGCATTCTTTACCTGGGTACAACAGCAGGAAGAATTCGATATTGAGCTCAGCGGTATCTTAGGTGTCGGTAAAACCCAGATTTCTGGCACACCGGGACAAGTGACCTTAAACAGCGCAAAAACCGGTGTGATTCAGGCAGCCAGTGCCGAAGAATTACTGCAACGTGCAACCGGCTGGCAAGCGCCGATCAGTTATTTAGTCGATTGGGTACAAGCCCGCCCTGCTACCACGACTGCCAAATTACAAAAAGATGATACACAGCGAATTAACCAGATTATCGAACAGGGCTGGACGGTCGATCTCAATTATAATGCGCAGGCCAAAATGCCAAACCGTTTGATTTTAAAGCAGTCACTTGGAAATGGTGCAGAAAACCGTATTACAATGATCATTGAAAACCGTTAATTGACCTGATTCCAGCCCATGATGATTCGTGTTCCCTCGCCTGCTAAACTGAATTTGTTTTTACATATCACCGGTCGCCGTGAAAATGGTTATCATGAGCTGCAAAGTATTTTTCAGCTGATTGACCTGTATGACTGGCTGGAGTTTGAACCAAGCGCCGATGATGCGATTCAGATTGAAGGTCTGGCCTCCGTCGATCTGCAACAGAATCTAATCTATCGGGCGATTCAGTTGTTGAAGCCTTATGCCCAAACGCCGTGCGGACTAAAAATTCGTCTGGAAAAAAATATCCCGATGGGTGCAGGTCTTGGCGGTGGGTCTTCCAATGCAGCGACGACCCTGATTGTGATAAACCAGCTCTGGCAGTGCGGTTTAAATGTTGAGCAACTGGCAGATCTCGGGGTTAAACTGGGTGCAGATGTGCCGATATTTGTGCATGGTAAAAATGCCTGGGCTGAAGGCATTGGTGAACACTTAACATTCATAGACTTAGATCAAAAAAAATTCATTGTGTTAAAACCTGATTGTTTTATCAGCACTCAACTGCTTTTTTCGCAAAAAGCATTGACAAGAGACACGAAGAGCACTAAATTTTGCGCCTATCAGGAAACACCATCTGATTTTGGAAATAACTTTGAGCCACTGGCAAGAAGCCTATATCTCGAAGTCGATGAAGCAATGCAATATCTCGACCAGTTCGGAAAAGCAAAGCTTACAGGTACAGGTGCTTGTGTGTTTATTGAAGTCACTGAAAATCTGAATATCGAAGATATTCTTGCAAATGCACCATGTAAAGCTTACCTGGTCAACAGTTTACAAGAATCACCTTTAGTTCAGTTTAAAGTGTAGATAGGGGTATCGCCAAGTGGTAAGGCACCGGGTTTTGATCTCGGCATCCGTTGGTTCGAATCCAGCTACCCCTGCCATTTTTCACCTGTAGATGTACTGTATTAGGGGTATCGCCAAGTGGTAAGGCACCGGGTTTTGATCTCGGCATCCGTTGGTTCGAATCCAGCTACCCCTGCCATCTTACAGTCATCAAATTAGGGGCGTCGCCAAGTGGTAAGGCACCGGGTTTTGATCTCGGCATCCGTTGGTTCGAATCCAGCCGCCCCTGCCATTTTCTCGAAAAAAGACAGAACACTCATTTGCTGTAAGACTGTTAATTTACCTTGACACTTTACCGCAAAAATATTAAAGTTCTGCCGCATTAGGGGTATCGCCAAGTGGTAAGGCACCGGGTTTTGATCTCGGCATCCGTTGGTTCGAATCCAGCTACCCCTGCCATCTATTCCCATATATCCCAACCGCCAAGGGTGCTTCATGCCCAATCTTGTCGTTTTTAGTGGATCTGCGCATCCACAATTCGCTCAAAAAGTCGTAAGTCACTTACATATTCCTCTAGGCGCTGCCTCTGTAGGTCAGTTCTCTGACGGTGAAATTGCTGTCGAGATTACTGAGAACGTTCGTGGTAAAGACGTATTTATCGTACAACCTACTTGTGCCCCAACTAATGATAACCTGATGGAAATCTTGGTGATGGCTGATGCTTTGCGTCGTGCAAGTGCGGGTCGTATTACTGCCGTGATTCCTTATTTTGGTTATGCTCGTCAAGACCGTCGTCCACGTTCAGCACGTGTTCCAATCACTGCAAAAGTTGTAGCAGACATGCTCACTACTGTAGGCGTTGACCGTGTGGTGATGATCGACTTGCATGCTGACCAGATCCAAGGCTTCTTCGATATCCCTGTAGACAACATCTACGGTACACCAGCCCTACTTGCTGACTTGCGTCAACAATCGCATCACAACCTGATGGTGGTTTCACCTGACGTGGGTGGTGTAGTGCGTGCACGTGCTGTTGCGAAACAGATGGGCGATATCGATCTTGCAATCATCGATAAGCGTCGTCAAAAAGCGAATGAATCACAAGTGATGCATTTGATTGGCGATGTAAAAGATCGTGATTGTGTCATCGTTGATGACATGGTAGATACTGCTGGTACGCTATGCAAAGCTGCTGATGCATTGAAAACTTTCGGTGCTCGCAAGGTTGTTGCATATGCAACGCATCCAGTACTTTCTGGTAAAGCGCTTGAAAACTTAAAGAATTCTGTGATTGATGAACTGGTTGTGACTGATACCATTCCTCTTTCTGATGAAGCTTTAGCACTGGGCAAGATTCGCCAGGTTTCAGTAGCCAGCATGGTTGCCGAAACGATTCGTCGTATTAACAACGAAGAATCTATTAGCGCAATGTTCGATTCTTATCTATAATAGAGCGCTGAATTTTCAAAGCCCTGCCATTTGGTAGGGCTTTTACTCACCAGACTGGTCGCAAGTCTGGTTCATTTAACTTAAATAGGATGTCTATCATGGCAAACTTCGTATTAAACGCAGCAGCACGTGAAGAAACAGTTCAAGGGAAAGGTGCGAGCCGCCGCCTTCGTCTTCAAGCTAAAGTTCCTGCAATCATCTACGGTGGTGAAGCTGCTCCTGTAGCAATTACTGTTGAGCTTCGTCAGCTTGTTAAATTCTTAGAAAACAATTCATTCTTTGAAGAAGTTATCGAAATTGATGTAGACGGTAAAGTTGAAAGCGTTAAAATCCAAGCGTTACAACGTCACCCAGCTAAAAACACACCTATGCACGCTGACTTCAAACGCGCATAAGTGTTAATGGTGTAATTAGTGTCAAATATTTCACTGATTGTTGGTTTGGGTAACCCAGGTTCTGAGTATGCCCAAACCCGCCATAATGCAGGCTTCTGGTTTGTAGAACGCCTTGCAGACCAATATGGCATTACCCTCAAAAAAGACCCAAAATTCAATGGATTTAGCGGTCGTGGCAATATCGAAGGTCAAGACGTCCGTCTTCTTCTACCGACAACCTTTATGAACCTTTCCGGTAAAAGTGTTGTTCCTTTCGCCAAATTCTACAATATCGCACCTGAATCGATCCTGATTGCCCATGATGAACTGGACATGAATCCTGGTGTCATTCGCCTGAAAACTGGCGGTGGTCACGGTGGTCATAATGGTCTACGCGATATCGTTCCGCATATTGGTTCAAACTTCCATCGCCTGCGTATTGGAATTGGTCATCCTGGTGCCAAAGACCGTGTTTCCGGTCATGTGCTCAGTAAAGCACCTAGCAGCGAACAGAACTTAATGGATGATGCGATTTCCCATGCCCTCGCCCGCACAAAAATGCTGGTGAACGGTGAAGTACAGCAAGCCATGAATCAAATCAACGCATATAAGCCGAACTAAACATTCAAAAATTGCTGGACAATTCCGCTTGCCAGAAAGTTTATTTAAGCGCAAAATGCGTTTGCTCGATTGTTCACCATACAGCAAGCAAGATTGATTTAACCAAATGATCAAACTCTTAGGTCAACTCAGGGGACGCTAGCCATGCTATCTCGTTTATTAAAATGCAAAATTCACCGCGCTCACGTTACACATGCAGAACTACACTATGAAGGTTCATGTGCAATTGATGGCGTTTTGATGGATTTGGCTGGCATTCGTGAATACGAAGAAATTCATGTGTGGAACGTGACCAATGGTAAACGTTTTGCAACTTATGCAATTCGTGGCGAAGACAATTCAGGCATCATTTCAGTCAATGGTGGCGCTGCGCATCAAGCCGATGTAGGCGATATCGTGATTATTGCAACCTTTGGCGATTTCACTGAAGCTGAAGCGAATGCCCATCAGCCTCGCTTGGTTTATGCTAACCCAAATAATACAGTCAGCCACACCGCCAACTGTATTCCGGTACAAGTCGCATAATCTGATCAGACCAGATACCCAAAAGCTCGCACATTGCGGGCTTTTTTATTGAAAAATACTTCTAAAAATAGATCTTAATTAACCGCCTTGTACCCAGTCTTTTTGGCTTTCGCAATTTAAAGCTCGCAGATTCTGATCCACCAGATTCGCCAATAAAGCCTGTCCATTATCTTTAACTTTAATCTCGGCATATTTTGCGTTGCGATAGCACGGCTCCAATCCTTCTGCAAACAGAAAGCTACTCGCTGCCGGATATAAATTGGCTAATCGATTGGAAGGATTTTTTAGAAGCAAACGCGCGGAAGTTCCCTGATGAGTTTTTAAAAGATTTTCATCCATGCTAGTTTGAATCACACGATGCTGATCATCTAGCTGTACATAGCTTAGAAGATGTGTCTGATCCTGAATATGCTTTTCTAAGGCTGCAATTTTCTTATCCGCTAAACTACCCTCTTCTCCACGATCCGCTTCAGCATCACCCTCGAAATGCAGCTCATAATTCAGTACCATATAATCGCCTTGCAAGATTGAGCGCGGATCGAACGGAGCAAGCTCGACGAAAATGGACTGGCTGTTCACTAAATGATGTTCATGTTTCAGGATCAATCCCACAAAGAGCAGAATACTGAATCCGGCCAAAATCAGAGGAAGAAACTTTTTCATGCAGTTTCCTCCTGACCAGGTCTAATCCTTACCTGCTTTAAGCCATAGACCATGCACCAAACCATAAGACCTGAGATGAAAATCGTTAGGCTCTTTACCAGGAAACTCAGCCCCAGATTGTAATACAGCATCCATAACCAGAAGATCAGCAATAAAATCGACAGAGCTTGCATCAGTCGTTGCTGATAGACTACAGCCCAGGCCATGAGCAGCATAATGATAAAAATTTCAAAATAGCCCAGCAGGATCAGTAATAAACCCAGAACCGGAATTAACCAGAGCCATTTTTCAGAAAATTGTTGCCAGTTTTGCCAAATAAAACTGAACAACAATAAGCTCGGAAGAATATAAAATAACAGGACTTGGTCAAAGCTGATCTGTCCAATGCTGTGCCAGTGCTCTAATCCGGTCACCGCCTGAACCACCGCTGAACCTGTCAGCATGGCAATCATCCAGAGAAAGATACTTTTCTGATAATGCGAAGATTGCCAATAACGCGCTGTTAGGAATATTCCGATGAAAATGACATAGTTCAAGCTGAGTATGATACTGATCACCATGTCATCATGTTTAAAAGAATTCTCTAAGACCAGAACCACGATTGCTAATGCATGCGTCATCAGCAGCTGTAGGGTCAAAATAGACCAGTGCATCCGTTTGATGGTAGTAAGCCCCAGCATTAATAATTGCAGCAGCCAGACTACAACTATACTGTCGGTCAGCAGTTCTGTATGAATTAAAACTGCTGCCTGACCACAGATCCACAAGCAATAGGCAAACTGGTGCATAAAAACTGAAGCCTGCTGACCCAGCAGTTTCCAGGCGATGCCTATAAAAATGATCCCCATTAAAATCGAAAATGCTTCCCAGTAAGTCAGTAACAGGACTGCAAGAATAATCCCCGAAATCCAGGCACCGAGTGCCAAAGGAATCACAGAAAATTTGGTTTGTGGAAAAATTCTATTTAAAGCAAAACTAATTAAGGCAAACCAGCCAAAAATCAGCACAGCTAGCACAAATAGTCCAGTAGCTGAATTGGTCAGTTGATTTTCAACCAGTTCAAATACCCATAAGCTCACACTGGCAGCCAAACCTGCAATGAGAAGAATGGCTTCTAGCGCCTGATGTTTCCTATAAAAATAAAATGCGGCACCTGTCGGTAAAACAACTGAAGAAGCTAAATAGATCAGCTTAGAGTGATGAATAAACTGCATCATGCTGCTGATCGAAATCACGATCACAAATGCGATAAACAGAAAACGTAGCAGCGCGTAATAGCGCATGGCATACGCAAAGCTAAGTGCTGTCAGCAAATTGAGACCGAGCAAATACAACCCTTCTGCTCTTCCCATCCAGAAGCTCTGTTTAAAATACAGATACAACGTCAGCTGGCTCACTACGCAAAGCATGACAAAAATGCCAATATTGGAGCGATAGAGCCATGGTAAGAGCAAGGCTGACCAGAGCAAAAATAACAGATAACTATCTGCGCCAGTTTGATAAATCTGCCCAATCATTGCCAGACTTAAACCCAGCATGAGACCAGATACTGTATCCAGACTCTGTCTCACCCATTCCTGCTGGTCGAAGTAAATACTTGCTGTTGCACTACAGAGTAAAATCAGCATCGGGATTGCCAGCTGAACCGGATCCGGCAGCATCCACCAGTTCGCTGCCATTAAATACAGCAAACTGACCGTGATGAGTGCTAAGCCCAAGATTTTTAAATAACGTAGTACTTCTACATTGCAGAACAGCAAGGGCGAAAATTGATTATTTCGGATCAGCTCAGTTTTATGCATTGTTAGAATGATTGAAGGATTTCTAATCTTCCTCACACCATAGCATGTTTCCAGTATTTTGCTAAAAACCTGGGTAATTCAGATTATCTGTTTTGTTTATCTAAAATTCTGCAAATTACTTTCCATTTCAACTATCCCATCTTTTTAAAATCAGGACTATAATGTTCTTACATCGCTTCAGGGCGGGGTGTGATTCCCCACCGGTGGTAATTTCAGCTTTTTATAATTAGGCTTGAATTAGCCCACGAGCGGTCAATTTCGATTGATCTGCAGATCTGGTGCAAATCCAGAGCCGACGGTATAGTCCGGATGAAAGAAGACGAAAGCAGCACCAAGGCTGTATGCCGTGCATACACCTGTTTTTGCTATAAGCCTATTTTCACTCAGTCCTGAAATGTTCAATCATATTTTTAGTTTAGGTGAGCATTTCAATGTCAAGTTTGATTCAACCCGAAATTTTCTTTTCTGCTTTAGCCCCTGCTGAACAACGTATCCTTCAGGCACTCGAAGATCTCCGCCAAGGCAAACCTGTCTTGGTCATGGATGATTTTGACCGTGAAAATGAAGCCGATCTGATTGTGGCAGCTGAAACTTTAACTATAGAAACCATGGCGCGTATGATTCGTGATGGTTCCGGCATCGTTTGCTTATGTCTGACTGATGAGCTGGCAAACCATTTAGAGTTACCACCAATGGTACAAGATAACTCTAGCCAGTTTAAAACTGCCTTTACTGTAAGTATTGAAGCAGTAGAGGGTGTAACAACCGGTGTTTCTGCCAAAGACCGCACGACTACAATTAAAACAGCGATTAAAGACGGCGCAGTTGCCAGTGATCTGAATCGTCCTGGTCATGTATTCCCATTACGCGCCCGTGAAGGTTGTCTTAACCCGGCGTGGTCATACTGAAGGTACTATTGACCTTGCGCGTCTGGCTGGTTTAAAACCTGCCGGCGTGTTGTGTGAACTGACTAATCCGGATGGCAGCATGGCTTCTGGTATTCAAGTTCTCTCGTATGCACAGACGCATCAACTGAGCCTAATTACCATTGATGAACTGGTACAGTACCGCCAGCAACACAATATATAAGTCTATTTAAAAAGAAAATCCCGGCATTTGGTCCGGGATTTTTTGTGTCGTATATATTGATTGAATTAACTGAAGATGGAATAAATCCCATACAGTGCAACCATTAACAAGATCAAGCCACATAGCCCAAGTAAATGCAGATAAAGCTGAGACCGAGATAATCGCTGAAAACCCAGATACACCAGTGACAGGGTGAGAAAATCCAGAACAATCCAGCTAATTGTCAGAATCACCAAGCTTAAATCGAGGTTTGGGCTAATGCCTATAAATTGCGGAAAAAAGGCGGCAAAGAAAATAATATCCTTGGGATTAGAAATACCTACCAGAAAACCGGTACGAAAGCCACCCTGTACGGGCTGCAGGTTTTGTGGTCCAGTTGATCCCTGCCCTTGCCAGACTTCCCTGAAAATCTGAATTCCCAGCCAGGCAATATACAAACAGCCAAGTAGCTTAATGCCATTCAGCCAATTTTCGTTAACAACCAGAAGACCTTTTAGACTGAGAATGGATAAACCAATCAGAACCAGTGAGGCAAAGTTAGTCCCGAAAATAGTCTGCAAGGCATGCTTATAGCCGCCTTTGAGCCCAGCACTAGCGACCAGTAACATTACTGGTCCGGGCGTCGCGATCATGATTACTACGGCCAGACAATACAGCAGATATTCGGTAATATTCACCCCATTCCTCCTTGTCTAATATAGTCAGCATAAAAAAAGAGGACCTACTCGTCCTCTTCTTCCATCTGAATCAGATGCTGACTGATGCCATCTGCCCGCAGAAAAGCCAGATCATAACTGGCGGTAGCCAAGGCCAAGATCCGGCGCTCAAACTCGTCCCAGAGCGGACGCACCTGCTTATAATGGATGCCTAAACCACTATCGTCGGTAAAATGCCGATTTTTTTCACAGAGCTTTAAAGCATGATACAGCTTGCGCCCTTTAGAAGCATCATCACGCAAGCGCACCCGTTTCGACAGCACAAAGGCCTGCACTTTGACAAGATCGGCATGCGGTAACAATGGCACCAGAATCTGATCCAGCTGTGCATCCAGTCGCTGCCACACAGCTCGATGCTGCTCAGCACTATACGTATTCCAGTGAATCACTTCATGATTAAAACGGCGACAACCACGACATACCGCATCACCAAATACGGTCGAGCAACGCCCTGCACATGGGGTTAAAGACGCAATACGACGATCTGAACTCAAAACACACTCCAAAGATACTGCAACTTTCAGTATCTGCATCACTGCACAAAATCCTGGGCCGGGCATGACTATACACGCTCTCTCCCATGAATTGAAGCCTGTTAAAAGACTTGCGTTTTACTCGCTTATTCACTCGAATCAAGCTAAAATATGCGCCTTTCAAATTATCATGCTACGTTGGAGTATTCCATGAACGCTACTGTAGAACAGCTTGCACCTGTAGAACAGCAAGCGACGACTGGTTGGGTTGTTGCCGCACTTTATCAATTCAAAGAAGTTCAAGATCCTGCCGATCTTCAGCAACGTCTTCTGGACCTGGTAAAATCCATCAACCTTTGCGGTACTCTAATTGTGGCAGGTGAAGGCATTAACGGTACGGTTGCAGGCGACCGTGCATCGATTGATCAAATTCACCAGTTCCTTCTGAATGAAGGTTTTAACGAAATGGAATACAAAGAATCTGACAGTTCTGAAAAACCATTCCGTAAAATGAAAATTAAATTAAAAAAAGAAATCGTGACTTTAGGCGTGGAAGTGAAACCGCGTGATTTAGTCGGTCACTATCTTGATCCAAAAGAATGGAACGAACTGATTGCACGTGATGACGTGATTCTGGTTGATACCCGTAACGATTACGAATACAAAGCAGGTACGTTCAAAGGCGCGATTGATCCGAAAACTGAAAGCTTCCGCGAATTCCCTGAATACGTGAAAAATAATCTGGAACAGCACAAAGACAAGAAAATTGCCATGTTCTGTACAGGTGGTATTCGTTGTGAAAAATCAACCTCTTTACTTCTTCAAGAAGGCTTCACTGAAGTTTATCACCTGAAAGGCGGTATTTTGAAATACCTGGAAGAAACCCCGGCTGAAGAAAGCATGTGGGAAGGTGAATGCTTCGTGTTTGATGGTCGTACTGCCGTAACGCACGGTGTTGAAGAAGGCCAAAATACCAAGTGTCATGCGTGTGGCTGGCCTTTACTTCCAGAAGAAGTTGCCCTCCCAAGTTATGAACATGGTGTCTCTTGTGTGTACTGTATTGACAAAACCTCGGAGAAACAAAAAGAAGGTTTCCGTATGCGTCAATCACAAATTTTAGCAGCAAAACGCAAACGCCTCTAATTTGGCCTTTTGTAATGAAATATATAAAAACCCTCTTCGGAGGGTTTTTTGTTTACATAAAAATCACAACAGCAATAAAACTCTTACCAATTCCTTACCAAGAACCTCATTTTTTTCCAAACAAGATTGTTAGTCTAATGATACGGTAATTTACAATCTAAGTCTTTCATTATTAACTGAAATTTTTAAGTGAAAAGGAATATAAAATGGCAGGCTCACTTGCTCGAGATTCAGACAATCTGGTTCAATTTCAACCAAAAGAAAATATAAAGTTGCAACGGCTTCATCAAATTTCTGAAGAGCTTGAACAGCAATCACATCTGTTCGTCGTTATCCTGGGAACCGTTATTGGCGCGATCTTGGCGCTTTTCATTGGTTACCATATCAATACCAGCATCATGCATTTTATCCTGCTAAGTATTTTGCCGATCTGCTTGGCCTATTTCTTACGTAAAGTTTATATTTATACCCTGACGCATAGCTAATTCTGCCTGATCATTTATATTCCAAGACTTTACCGCACAAAAAATACTGCTTAGGATACAGGCAGTATTTTTTATTTTGCCAATCATATGAATCTGACCGAATGGATTATTTCCGTTATGGAGCAACTGGGCTACTGGGGCATTGCTCTGCTCATGTTCCTGGATAATGTCTTCCCGCCAATCCCTTCCGAAATTATTATGCCTTCCGCGGGCTATTCAGCCTCTCAGGGCGAGTTAATACTCGTCGGGGTAATCATGTCCGGCTGTATCGGCTCCCTGCTGGCAGCCGCCTTGCTGTACTGGATTGGCTATAAATTTAACCATGATTCTATTTTTAAATTTGTCGATCGTTATGGCAAATATTTATTTATTAAATCAGAAGATGTAAAAAAATCATTGAGTTGGTTTGAGCATTATGGTCACCGGATTGTGTTCTTTGGCCGCATGATTCCTGCGGTTCGCTCGCTGATCAGCATTCCTGCTGGCATGAGTCATATGCCCTTCTGGAAATTTATGTTTTATAGCGCACTTGGAACCATCATCTGGACCACATTTTTGGCGTGTGTCGGATTTTATTTTGGCGAAAACCAGCATTTGATGCAGCAAATTTTCAGTAAAGTCAGTTATGTGATTATTGCCATTGTTGTGGTAATTATTATCTGGATTTTCTACCGTAGACAGCAGCGTAAAAATCGTCCATCCTGAGGAAGATCCCTTAAGGAGATTAAAACGATGTCGCATTATCTTAAATATTTTGCCACCGTTTATCTGACCTTGGTTCTATTGGTAGGCATATTCATCTATGTATTCAATCTGGGCGCCATTCTGCTGATTCCTGCCCTGATTGCTTCTGCCTTTCTCAGTGCCCGATACTTTGTTAAGAAAGAACTTCGTTTGCCGACTCAGCAAGAGAAAAGCAAACTGGTCTGGGGCTCCACTATTATTGCCATGACATTCGGGTTTATCTTTTTAGTTGTGGTCATCTGGATGAACCCGCAGACAGATGAGATTTATAGAACCATCACCTATACAGGAAGAGGAACAAATTCATTCCTGGTAGCTGCAAGCATTGCCTTACATGCCTTGCTGTTTCATATCGCCTACAATGCTTATGCACGCTATAGTCTGACGAAGCGTACAGGCTTGGAAAGAAAATAGGGTCGAGTAGATCTCAAAGATGCAAAAAGGCCAAAGCTAAAAAAAGCACCCTGCGGTGCTTTTTTTATGAATTATTCTGGAGTGTGATACATCAGATACAATTCATTTAAGTTTTCTGGAATTTCTTCTGCAAGTTCATCCATTAACTGACCATTGCGACGGAAAGTTTCCATTTGTGGATCTTCATCATCAATGCCGCTGAAGACCATGATTGGCAGGGTTAAATCCACCAGTTGTTCTTCAAATTCTTCAGTAAACCAAGCGTCTTCGTTTAGGAACATGGCGTCTACAAAGCCCACACTCCAGTCACCCAAGCTTGATTCAGTATCTGCTTCTTCAATTTCAAACGGGAACGTAATCCCTTCTTCATTGGCTAAGCTTTGACGAATAGACTCTAACCATGCTTGCACCTGAGTGATGATTTCTGCAGGCACTTTCTTTTGATTACTATCAAAAAGTTCGTCTAACCATTTGTCGAATTTTGGGCCTACTGCAATAGCACATAAGAAACCATGGGTTGCCGCGAAATCTAGACCATGTTCATTTTGGTCACCATCTAGATATTCACTCAACAGGTCTAAATCTAAAGCACTCATCTAACATCCAAACTTAGAAAACCGAAAGGTTTAGCATAGCATTTATTCAGGCTATGCTAAATCCGAATTCGTTAATCTTCGTCGTCAAAATCGTCATCATCGTCGAAGTCATAGTCAAAATCTTTGAGTTCGCGCTCTAAACGACGTTGGGTCAGCAGATCATCGATCAGACGACGTTTTTCCAACGACTCTTTAGCACTGAGCTTGCTAGAAGCCTCATCGAAATTAACATCATCTTCACCGAAGTTATCATCTAGTTCAAAATCTGTAGAAGACACTAAAACTTCCTCATGAGTGAAAAATGTAAAAGGATTTAAGCGCTATTTATCGTGCCTAAAATAACAAGTCAAGTTTTATTTGGATTTTCGTATTTTTAATTTGTAATTAGGGGTTTTTTCTGTCTCAATTGTGTGCCATGATATAATCCACCCTGCGTCCTTATGTTTTTTGATTCTCCTTTTTTGAGTCATAAACAGACACGCATGGGATGAACTTGAAAACAACAAATTCACCCCCATCTTAAATTACTGAATTTCATTTTAAATATTTTATCAGACAGCTTTAATGCTGAATTCACTGATGAAATATGTAGGCTATTCACTAAATTTAACGAGCTTAAATCGTGCAGCATTGTACGGTTTTTTACTGCCACAGATTCAACGAAGAGTAAGCAAAAGATGAGCGATATGACTTCCCCTACTTCTCAAGTAGCGGCTCTGATTAGCCGAGGCAAAGAACAAGGTTATTTAACCTTCGCTGAGGTTAACGATCATCTGCCGGACTCCATCACAGAAAGCGAGCAGATTGAAGACATCATTCAGATGCTGAATGACGTTGGTATTCCGGTACATGATCGCGCGCCTGAATCTGATGATACGATGTTCGAAGATACTGCAGAAGCGGCGGATGAAGTTGCAGAAGAAGAAGCTGCAGCCGTACTTGCCTCGGTAGAAAACGAGCCAGGTCGTACCACTGACCCTGTACGTATGTATATGCGTGAGATGGGTACAGTAGAACTTCTGACTCGTGAAGGCGAAATCAGCATCGCAAAACGCATCGAAGAAGGTATTCGTGATGTTTTGCACTCGATTGCTTACTGGCCGAATGCGGTAGAAGTGGTACTGCAAGAATACAAAGATTATGAAGCGGGTGAACGCCGTCTTGCTGACCTTTTATCAGGTTATTTAGATCCTGAATCAGATGAAGAAATTCCTGAAGTTCTAGAAGAAGAAGCGGTTCTTGCTGAAGATGAGACTGACTCGAAAAAATCGACCAAAGATGTAAAACTGGACGATGATGAAGAGGAAGAAGAAGCAGATTCTGATGATGAATCAGAAGCAGATTCTGGTCCAGATCCTGAAATTGCTAAAGCGCGTTTTACTGAACTGGAAAATGCGTGGCTGAATACCAAAGCAACTATTGAAAAACATGGTCGTGACAGCAAACAGGCTGAAGAAGCTTTGCAGGCACTTGCAACTGTATTCATGATGTTCAAATTTACCCCGCGTCTATTTGATATCATTTCTGAAATGATTCGTGGTACCCATGATCAAATTCGTGGTGCAGAACGTGAAGTGATGCGTTATGCAGTACGTCGTGGCCGTATGGATCGCACCCAGTTCCGTACCAGCTTCCCGGGCCAAGAATCGAATCCAGCCTGGTTAGATGAGCAGATCGCAAAAACACCTGCAGACCAGAAAGCTTATCTGGAAAAAGTACGTCCAGACGTATTGGCCTTCCAGCAAAAAATTGCCGATATCGAGAAAGAGCTTGGCCTTGATGTAAAAGGCATTAAAGACATTGCCAAACGTATGGCCGTCGGTGAAGCCAAAGCACGTCGTGCCAAGAAAGAAATGGTTGAAGCGAACTTGCGTCTGGTAATTTCGATTGCGAAGAAATATACCAACCGTGGCTTGCAATTCCTGGATCTGATTCAGGAAGGTAACATCGGTCTGATGAAAGCCGTAGACAAGTTTGAATACCGTCGTGGTTATAAATTCTCGACTTATGCGACCTGGTGGATTCGTCAGGCGATTACCCGTTCGATCGCGGATCAGGCACGTACCATTCGTATTCCGGTACACATGATTGAAACGATCAACAAGATCAACCGTGTATCTCGTCAGCTTCTACAGGAAATGGGTCGTGAACCGACTCCTGAAGAACTGGGCGAACGTCTGGAAATGGACGAAGTTAAAGTACGTAAAGTACTGAAAATCGCCAAAGAACCAATTTCGATGGAAACACCGATCGGTGATGATGAAGATTCACATCTGGGTGACTTCATTGAAGACAGCAACATCACTTCACCAATTGATGCGGCAACGTCTGAAGGCCTGAAAGAAGCGACACGTGAAGTTCTGGAAAACCTGACTGAACGTGAAGCCAAAGTCCTAAAAATGCGTTTTGGTATCGACATGCCGACTGACCATACTTTGGAAGAGGTGGGCAAACAGTTTGACGTAACACGTGAACGTATTCGTCAGATTGAAGCGAAAGCGCTGCGTAAACTTCGCCATCCATCGCGTTCAGAACACTTACGTTCATTCCTTGAGAATGATTAAGATTTGATGCTTATTCTGGAGACTTGAAATTTGATCATCAGTCTCCATTTAAGTAGCCAAGACAAACCCAAACGCCTGCATGATTGCAGGCGTTTCAAATCAGGGGGACTACCATGTTAGACCGTACACCATCTCGTGAACTTCAAGAACATCTTTGGGTTTTCCCTATGGATTATCCGATTAAACTGATTGGCCTTGCGGGCGATGAATTGCGTCATGCTGTCATCGACATTTTTCTGAAACATTTTCCAGATTTTGAAGGTGATAGCGTCAGTATTACGCCATCACGTACTGGAAAATACCATTCCATTACCGCACAACTGCGCTTTTTGGAACTGGAACAGGTTCATGCAGTATATGCAGATTTGGCCGCTTGCCCGCTAATTAAAACAGCACTGTAATCGAAAATACAAAAGACACGCTTCCGGGCGTGTTTTTTTTATGCCTATACAGCGCTAAGATACCCATGAAATATTGCTGATCTCACCCCTATTTCATGCCGAAATCATTATAATTATGACCAGTTTTTTATAATTACCAAGGACACTTCCTGTGACTGATGTGCTGCAAAAGCCCGAGCTGATCATTCGTCAATATCACGACCTCACACCTTATGAAGATCGTTTTCTGGAAATGAAAACATTTACGGAAACCCGTGATGAACATAGCCCGGATCAATTGTGGATTTTGCAACATCAGGATGTACTGACTCAAGGTCAGGCAGGCAAACCGGAACATATTTTAATACCAAGCAATATTCCGGTGATTCAGACCGATCGTGGTGGTCAGGTGACCTGGCATGGTCCCGGTCAATTGGTGGCTTACTTCATGTTCGACCTGAATCGTCTGGGCTGGAATGTGCGCACGCTGGTGTCTTATGCTGAAAACCTGATGATTGAATTGCTAAAAAAATATGGCATTGATGCCTATGCCAAACCGGATGCACCTGGTGTATATGTGGCTGAACGTAAAATCGGCTCACTCGGTTTTAAAATTCGCAAAGGCCGTAGCTACCATGGTCTGTCCCTAAATCTAGATTGTGATCTGAGCGGATTCAACACCATTAACCCTTGTGGCTATGCAGGACTGGAAATGGTACGCATGAGTGACCTGCTCGAGCAACCACCCCAATTCAGCCAGTTGTGCACTGAAATTATTGAAACTTTGCGTCACAACGGGTACTTTAAGCAAGTAACTGTCGAGCAAAGATAAAGCCTTTGCATTTTACCCCCAAATAAATTAGAGTATTTACTCTAAACTAATAATATTGAGATAGGGATCATCACGTGATTGCGACTAAATCCGTAAAACCCGCTTTGCAGCTTGCCTATGTCAAACTCATGATGGATGTGATTGGCCGAGGTCTGGTCATGGCAAGTCAGGTGGATAAAGAAATCAAACAGGAAGTGGCCCATTTTCCAGAAAATTTCACTCTTTCCATGAAAGTCTTTCCGCATGGCCCGGCCTTTGTGGCGCGGGTCACTGAGGACAAACAGCTGGAACTGGTCAAAAATCTGGAAAAAGCACCTGATTTGATCATTACCTTTAAACATCTGCACCATGCCTTTTTGGTATTTTCTTTTCAGGAAAGTACCTCTCAAGCTTTTGCCAATGACCGTATGATTGCTGATGGCGATATTTCCAATGCCATTCGTCTGGTACGTTGCCTGAATAAAATGGAAGCACTGATTTTGCCGAAAATGGTGGCACAACTGGCAGTTAAAGAATATCCAAGCAATCTGAGCCTAAAAGAAAAACTAAGCGAAGCGAGCAGTATTTATCTGAAAATCGCTCAATCCTATTTGAAACGGAGTGTATAACATGGCTAAACCTTATTATGAATTTTTCTGTCCGGTCAAAGTGATTGCCGGTCATGCCGCGTTAGAACATATTCCGTTTGAACTTGCGACTTTGGGGGCCAAACGTCCGCTCATCATTACCGACAAAGGCGTCCGTGCCAACAATTTGTTGGCACCAATTGAAGCTGCATTTGAAATGGCAGATGCTGCAATTGTAGCGATTTTTGATGATGTACCACCCGACTCTAGCTTGGGTACAGTGCGCAGTGCGGCAAAGCTGTATCGCGAAAATCATTGCGACGCGATCATTGCTGTGGGCGGAGGTTCAGTCATTGATACCTCTAAGGCAACCAATATTCTGGTATCGGAAGGCGGTGATGACCTGCTGAAATATTCGGGTGCACATAACTTGCCTAAACCGCTGAAACCGTTCTTTGTGATTCCAACCACATCTGGTACAGGTTCAGAAGTGACCATGGTCGCTGTCGTGTCGGACACTGAAAAGAACGTCAAAATGCCGTTCGCCTCTTATTATCTGATGCCGCATGCTGCGATTCTGGATCCCCGCATGACCCAGACCTTGCCGCCACATTTAACCGCCATGACCGCAATGGATGCTATGACCCATGCGGTCGAAGCTTATACCTGCATGGCAGCCAATCCGATTTCGGATGCTTATGCCACCGCCGCAGTCAAAAAGATCAGTACCCACCTATTTAATGTGCTGGATAACCCTTCCGATGCACAAGGCCGTTTGGAGCTGGCACAGGCATCGACCATGGCGGGAATTGCATTTTCCAACTCGATGGTTGGCATTGTGCATTCACTGGGGCACTCATTGGGTGCAGTGGTACACCTGCCGCATGGTTTATGCATGAACTTATTCCTGCCTTATGTGCTGGAATACAACAAAGAGGTCAATGGCGATAAAATCGCAGATCTGCTCCTGCCTTTGGCGGGTGCCGATATTTATGCACAAACGCCGGCGCATCTACGTGCTGACAAAACCATTGCGACGATTCTGACCATGCGTGACCGCATTTACAGTCTGACCAAATTACCACGCACATTACGTGAAACCGGTAAGATTTCTGAAACCCAGCTCGATGAAGTGGCAGAGAAAGCCCTGAATGATGGTTCCATCATTTATAACCCGAAAGAAGCCACCCTGGAAGATTTAAAATCTATCTTAAAAAAGGCTTGGTAATTACTGAAAAATAAGCCAATATAGCCAAAATTTCAGCCTGATGTTTTTTTAAGCATCAGGCTTTTATCTTGCATAAGAAAAAATTCGATTTCTTTTTTTGAATGGCACATTTTATGCAGGACAAAAGTCAAAAAAATAGCTAGCAAAAGCCGTTCTTTTCAAGTAGATTGGCGGACTTTTATAGAAAACTGTAGGGGGGATCGTTCGTCTCAAACGATCCTTATAAATATGACTGATCCTTGATCAACGATTAAGAGGATAACGCCGTTGACTAATATCTCTGGGACTCAATCGGCAGCTAAACTGCAAAAAACGCTGGGACTCTGGCACATCATTATTATTGGTTTAGCTTATATTCAACCCATGACCTTGTTTGATACATTTGGTCTGGTATCTGAAGAAAGTAACTTCCACGTTCCCACCTCTTACATTTTTGCACTGATTGCAATTTTGTTAACCTCCTTGAGCTATGGTCATATGATTCGTCGCTACCCTTCTTCGGGTTCGGCCTATACCTATGCGCAAAAATCCATCCACCCGAACGTAGGTTTCATGGTGGGTTGGTCATCCTTGCTGGATTACCTGTTATCGCCAATGGTCAATATCATTCTGGCGGTGATTTATCTGGAAGCACTTTTCCCAGACATGAACCATTGGGTTTGGGTCATTGGTTTAACCGCCTTTATGACCGCGATTAACCTTCGTGGTGCGAGATTTGTTGCCAACTTCAACAGTATGATTGTATTCGTACAATTGGGCGTCATTGCATACTTCACCTGGATGGTTTACCAACTTCTGGAAGGTGGCGTGAATGCAGACGGCACACTGGTCGATGCAAAGTATCAACTGTGGAGTTTAGAGCCATTCTGGAATGAGTTTACTTCTGTTGCTGCCCTGATTACCGGTGCAACCTTACTGTGTTTCTCATTCACAGGTTTTGACTCTTTAAGTTCTCTTGCTGAAGAAACCAAAGATACTGAGAAAACCTTACCTAAAGCGATTTTCTTGACTGCATTGTTGGCAGGTATCATCTTCATCATTAGCACTTACTTCATGCAGATCTTCTTTCCGAATGATCCAAAAACTTACTTTGAAGATATCGCTGCAACACAGCCTGATATTTTACAAGCTGTCGGTGGCGTGGCGTTTAAAACAGTCGTACTTTACTTCGCAATTGTGACAGTAATGGCTTCTGGTATTTCAGCACATGCGGGTGTATCTCGTCTGATGTACGTGATGGGTCGTGATGGCGTGATCAACAAGAAGATCTTCGGTCATATTAGTCCGAAAAACTACACACCTTCATACAACATCCTGATCGCTGGTGCAGTGGCTTTAACTGCTGGCTTTATGGATCTTGATTTTGTGGTGTCATTGATCAGCTTTGGTGCCTTAACGGCATTCAGTTTCGTCAACTTGTCGGTGATTTCACGTTATGCATTACGTGATGGTCGTACCAAGAGTGCCAAAGAGATCATGAACTTTGTCGTGGTTCCTTTACTTGGCTTCATTTCAGTCTTTGCATTGTGGTTAGAAGTCGATGAAGCTTCGCTTAAATACGGTCTGATCTGGGCATTTGGCGGTATCTTGTACTTAGGTTATAAAACCAAAGGCTTCAAGCACCCTGCTCCTCAGCACAATGAATTTGATGAAAAATAATGTCGTTCTAATTCAAATAAAAAAGGCGCTTCATGCGCCTTTTTTATGTTTTTCATTTTTTGATTTAACTAACGTAGATAACAATCAAAACCCATCTGGGTATTAACCCGATTATTTTCATAACCTAGTTTTTCAATAAACAGACTGCGATTAGACAATAACTTTTGCTCTTCCGGACCTAAACGGGCTCTATTTTTGATAGCCAGTTGATACATTTCATCTACGACATCCTGAAAAATGTCACAGACTTCTTCACGCTTGGCTGGCTTTAATTTACGCCCCCGCCAGGTCCATTGAAAATCATCTGAATTCAGGCTCTGCCCCCATTTTTCAATACGCGCATCTAAGCGTTTTTGCATGTTAAGCAAACCCTGCTGTATTTCTGCCTGAGTAATGGGCTGAACTTCCTTTGTTGCCGATATGGCGGCTCTGTCCTCTTCCGCACTGACGGAAGCCGCAATAGTTTCAAGGCAACATGCGATGACAAGTTTTAATAGAGGCTTCAAAGCAGCACCTTTTGTTATATTTGATGAAGTTATAAACTCAAGCATACAATGAAGTGAAAAGCAGTTTATCTATTTGTTACACAAAATAAAAAAGCCACCCAAAGGCAGCTTTTAGAATCATCACAAATTTCCGCTTAAAGCGTTTTAAAACCTTGCTGACGCCAAGCTTCGTAGACAATTACTGCAGTGGCATTCGACAAGTTCAAACTTCGGGAGTTTTCTGCCATCGGTAAACGAATCCAGTGCTTTTGCGGAAACATCATACGAACATGTTCAGGCAGACCACGAGTTTCCGGACCCATTAACAAGGCCACAGGACGGTTTAAATCCGAAGTATGCGGTGTTTCAGAACCTTTGGTGGTCAATGGATAGATTGCATCCAGCCCAATGCCTTTGCTTGCCAAATCGGCCAGACAGTCTTCGATGTTTTCCCAAATCTGCATATTGGCATATTCGTGATAATCCAGACCGGCACGTTTCAGCTTTTTGTCATCCAACTCAAAACCCAGCGGCTTGACCAGATGTAACTGTGCTCCTGTATTGGCACACAGACGAATAATATTGCCTGTATTTGCAGGAATTTCAGGCTCATATAAAACAACGTGGATCACAGCTTACTCACTCAATATATTTAATTCAGACACAACATTCGCCTTGCGCTCGGGCAAAGCAGTGCTTTGCTTATCCTCTTACTTCAGGCCTAGCCTTCGCCTTGCGCTCGGGCAAAGCAGTGCTTTGCTTATCCTCTTACTTCAGGCCTAGCCTTCGTCTTGCGCTCGGGGCAAAGCAGTGCTTTGCTTATCCTCTTACTTCAGGCACAGCCTTCGTCTTGCGCTCGGACAAAGCAGTGCTTTGCTTATCCTCTTACTTCAGGCACAGCCTTCGTCTTGCGCTCGGGCAAAGCAGTGCTTTGCTTATTCTCGCTCATGCCATTGCAATTGTTCACGTAAGCGTACAACTTCACCAATAATGGTCAAAGTCGGGGCTTGAATCTGATGTTCGGACACTTTGGATGCAATATCAGCAAGCGTTCCTACTACAACTTTCTGTTCAGGCGTCGTACCTTTAGAAACCAAGGCCACTGGCATGTCGGCTCGCTGACCATGAGCGATTAATTCTGCACAGATTTTCTCCAGTCCAACCAGCCCCATATAAAGCACTAAGGTCTGGTTTTCATAGACCAACTCACTCCAAGGCAATTCTGGCGAACCTTCTTTTAAGTGCCCGGTCAGGAAACGCACACTTTGCGCATAATCACGATGGGTTAATGGAATACCGGCATAGGCTGAACATCCTGAAGCTGCGGTAATCCCTGGAACCACCTGGAAAGTAATTCCAGCAGCAAATAGCTCTTCAATCTCTTCACCGCCACGCCCGAAGATAAATGGATCACCGCCTTTCAGACGACAAACCCGCTTTCCTTCACTGGCATATTTCACCAACAAGGCATTAATTCCATCTTGCGGAACCGCATGATTGGAACGTGCCTTACCCACATAGATCTTTTCCGCATCACGACGACATAGATCCATAATTGGTGCTGAAACCAGACGATCGTAAATCACCACATCGGCTTGCTGCATCAAACGTAAGGCTTTTAAGGTCAACAATTCTGGATCACCCGGACCCGCACCGACCAAGTAGACTTCACCTTTTGGCTTTTGCCACTCTTGTAATGCTTGCTCGATCAGGCGATCTGCTTCCGCGATATTGTCGTTGAACACCTGTTCTTTTAGCGGACTGGCATATAAATCTTCCCAGAAAATACGGCGTTCATCCGGATTGACTATTTTAGCCTTAACCGCACTGCGCCATTTTCCTGAAAACTCAGCCAGCTTGCCCATTCCATGCGGAATAGTGGTTTCTAGCTGGGTACGAATCTGGCGGGATAGCACCGGTGAAGTACCGTTACTGGCTACAGAAATAACTAACGGTGAACGGTCAATAATCGCAGGAACCATAAAGCGGCAATGCGGTGGATCATCGACGCTATTGACCAGGACATTTTCCGCTTCACACAGTTCAAAGACCTGACGATTGGTTTCCGCATCGTCAGTTGCCGCAATTACCAGTCGATATGGACGTAATGCAACTTCAGGATGAAAAGCCGCCTGCACATATTGTCCTTGGCTATTTTGCACAATTCGCAGCAGACTCTCTTCAATTTCAGGCGCAATCACATGAATGATCGCACCTGCTTTTTGAAGTAAAAGTGCTTTACGGTATGCAATATGTCCACCACCGACAATCAGACAAGGTTGCTGTTGCAACTTTAACGAGATTGGAAAAATATCCACGAACTACCTCAAAATTTTAAATCTGACTGTCTATGCAATTTTCATGCACATTTAGGGATGCTGAGATCGACAATTAGTCGATATAAGTCGCACCACACATATATGGACGTAATACTTCAGGAATCTCAATGGAGCCATCGGCACGTTGATAGTTTTCCATCACTGCAAGTAAAGTACGACCCACGGCCAGACCTGAACCATTCAAGGTATGCACAAATTCAGTTTTCTTCTGATCAGCACGGTAACGCGCTTTCATACGACGCGCCTGGAAATCCCCCATGTTTGAGCATGAAGAAATTTCACGGTAGGTATTTTGGCTTGGTACCCAGACTTCCAAGTCATAAGTCTTGGTCGCACCAAAGCCCATGTCACCACCACAAAGTAAAATTTTACGATATGGAAGTCCGAGTGCTTGCAAAATGCCTTCAGCATGGCCAGTCAATTCTTCAAGCACTTGCATCGAAGTTTCAGGTTTTACAATCTGAACCATTTCGACTTTGTCGAATTGGTGCTGACGGATCAAACCGCGGGTATCACGACCATAAGAACCTGCTTCACTACGGAAACATGGTGTATGCGCTGCATATTTCAATGGCAGACGGTCTGCATCAATAATTTCATCACGTACGAAATTCGTCACTGGCACTTCAGCAGTTGGAATCAGATAAAACTCTTTTTCGCCCTGCAGCCTAAACAGATCTTCTTCAAATTTAGGCAGCTGACCAGTCCCACGCAATGAATCTGCATTGACCAGATAAGGCACATAGGCTTCGGTATAACCATTTTGATCAGTATGCGTATTTAGCATGAACTGGGTAATGGCACGTTGTAAACGTGCTAATGAACCTTTTAGTACACTAAAACGTGAACCGGTTAATTTGGTCGCGGTTTCAAATTCCAGACCGCCCATCATTTCGCCTAGATCCGTATGATCTTTGATTTCGAAATCAAATTCACGCGGTGTACCCCATTTCAGGATTTCCACGTTATCACTTTCGTCTTTACCTTCAGGCACAGCTTCATCGGGCAAGTTTGGAATAGACAGTAATTTTTCTTCAAGCTCAGCTTGCAGTTCAGCCAGTGCTGCTTCAGCCGCTTTGATTTCATCACCAATCGCAGACATGCGTGTCATGATTTCAGATGCGTCGCCACCTGCTTTTTTAATTTGACCGACTTGTTTGGCACCGGCATTACGTTCAGCTTGCAGGGTTTCTGTCTTGGACTGAATCTCTTTACGGCGTGCTTCTAGGGACGCCCACTCTTCAACATTGAGTTGAACACCACGTTTTGCCAAGGCTACATTTACAGCCTCAATATTATTTCTGAGTAATTTCGGGTCGATCATAATCAATCTTTGCAGAAGAAAAAAACTGGCTATAGTGTAAGCTCTTAACGTCAAAAAATACAGTGACCCTGACCCTAGCTGCGTCCTATTAGCACAATATTTAGGAAGCTGTCTGCTGCAAAATGGCTAAATATTCAGGGCGAATCACTTCATTTAAATCCGCATAGGACACTTTTAATTCAGGCATTCCTGTTGCTGCGGGAGCTAGTTCTCCTGCCGGATACACCATCACCAGACCTGTTGTATCAAAATAATAGTTATCACTCAGTTTTAACTGCTGTTGTTGAATCCTTTGCGCATTCAGCCATTGAGTATTGGCTTGATACATTGCATTCAGCAGTTTCTGCTCACCGCCATTTAATAATAGTTGAGACAAGGCCAAACGCTTTCTCTGCTTTAGATCAAAATTGATATATTCCACATGTTTCAGAGAAGCATTTTTACTCCTCGCCAGATTGGAGCTTTTTAAGGAAAAAGTCGCCAAATAAGCACGCTGACCAATAAATTCTACCTTGATAAAGCGCTGATCCAGATAATGCGGCTCATCGGCTTTTTTAGGATTTTTCTGGGTGACCTTGGTGAATGCAACAGGTTCGGTATGCTGAATGCGCTCAATAAAATATTGATCAATCCAGTCAATATTACTGTCCACCGTTTGTAGATCGAAGCGTACGCAACCTTCCAGTTCACACACCACTTTGGCTGCCCCTTTCACAGGAACGGTCTTGGCTTCAATTTGCGTAATCCGATCTGCTTGCGCGAGCGTTGCCACTGAGCTGGAGTGAGGCTGACAACCCATCATACCCACAGTGAGTAACAAGACAGCGTAAATTTCAGCAGTTTTCAATAGATTAATTTTCATCCTGAGCTCCCAAAATTTTACAATTTCATTGACTCGACTTTTATTTATTCTAAGATGCTCTCATGTTTAGATATAGCTGAACCTTGTAGTCTGTCCAAAACAATCCAGATGATCGGCAATAAAAAAGCAACCTCGAAAGGTTGCTTTTTTTATCTGGTTCATATTGATGCTTATTGATCAATGATGTCCGTACCTTTTGGTGGGGTAAAGTTAAAGGTAGAGGCTGGAATACTGCTATTTACTTTTACATTGCTAAATTTGATATTGGTGGTTTGTCCCAATGAATCCTGCAAGATCATCAAGCTTGGTGCTTTGTTTGCGCCAAAGCTAATGGTCAGGCTTTCAAACACACCATCGGTATTTTTAGGATACAGCGTGTAATAGGTTTTGCCTTTATTTGGCTGAGTCACCCGGTAAGACTGCATAATCTGGCTGGTGTTTCCTGACAGCAATAACGCCGGTGTATTAGCAACCTGCTCATCTAAGCTTTGACGAACGGCTTGTTGCAAGTCAGGATCATAAATCCATACGGTTTTACCCGTGGTTGCAATGACTTGCTTCGACGGTGCGGTCGTTTCCCAATAGAATTTACCCGGACGCTCAACTTTCATCACCCCTTTAAAGGTTTGATTCATATGTTGTGCGGTCAAACCTTTTTTCTGGGTCGCTCTTGGATTGGTTACCTTGGTACTTTGTTCGAAATTTGCCGTCATGCTACGCACATGATTGAGCTGTTTGACCAGACTGGCTGTTGCCTGTTGCTCCGAAGCTGCCACAGGTGCAGCAAACACGGTTGTACTCATCACCGGTGCTAAAGTCACTGCACCCAGAGCCATAGCACAGACGGTTTTACGAAGCATATTCATAATTTCACCCTTATATTTTGCTTGATCGCAATTTATTTGATAGCTCATCTTAAACGAAAATTAAAAGCTAAAATGATAGAAAATAAGAACTTTTGTATTGTTATTAATTCGAAACTGGTTTTTTTGTTCATCATCATGAAGATTTCAGGACAATTTTTACATTATGGAATGTCGCTTAATCTGAACATTAATTTTCAGGCATAAAAAAACCCACAATAACTGTGGGCTTTTTTTCTATCTCAGCGGATTACGCGTCAACAGATACGTAGCGACGGCCAAATTGACCTTTCACTTCGAATTTTACTACGCCATCAGCAGTAGCAAATAATGTATGGTCACGACCCATACCAACGTTTTGACCAGCGTGGAATTCAGTACCACGTTGACGAACGATGATGTTACCTGCAGTTACAGTTTGACCACCGTAAACTTTAACACCTAACATCTTAGGATTCGAATCACGACCGTTCTTAGTCGAACCACCGGCTTTTTTAGTTGCCATGTCTATTTACTCCTCGTAATTAGCCTGAAATAGCTGTAATTTTCAACTCAGTGAACCATTGACGGTGACCTTGTTGTTTACGGTAGTGTTTACGACGACGCATTTTGATGATGCGGATTTTGTCGTGACGACCATGGCTAACTACTTCAGCAGTTACAGTAGCACCAGCAACAACTGGAGCACCGATTTGAATGCTTTCACCGTTAACAAGCATCAATACGTCATCAAACGTAATAGTCGCGCCAGTTTCAGCTTTCAATAATTCTACTTTAAGGGTTTCACCCTCAACTACACGGTGCTGTTTACCACCGCTTTGGATTACTGCGTACATAATGTACTCCAAACAAGCCCGTGTCGTCGTGCCGATAAAGGAATATATCGAACTTAAGACGTACGCCACTGGGGGGATATCTAAGGGCGAGGATTTTAAGGGATATTCAAAAAAACAACAAGCCATTTTACTGAAATAATAATGAGCAGGATGCGCTAATTATTTAACTATTAAATAATTTCTATCAAATCAAATACTCAAGATATATTCAGCAACAAAATAATACAGCAGAAATCCGGCTAGTTTGATTAATATACTCAGCCTGACGAATAGGGCCACGCCCCCTGACCTTTCCTGATTTTTATGGCTCGAAATATGGATCGAATCTACATAAGATCTATAAAAAGCTGATTTTTAGTGGAGTTTATGCATTTCTTAGGTTTCACTCATGTTATAAATTGTTAAACTACGCCCAGCGATTTACCAGACTAGAGGTTTTCTTTCACATGACCATCGACTTTAAGCAAGACATTCTCGCTCCTGTTGCTAACGACTTTGCTGCGATGGACACATTCATTAATGAAGGAATTACCTCAAAAGTTGCATTAGTGATGGCCGTCAGCAAACACGTAGTGGAAGCGGGTGGCAAACGTATGCGCCCGATTATGTGTCTTTTGGCCGCCAAGGCGTGTGGTGCTGAAAATTTAGAACCGCACCGTAAACTGGCTGCAATTATTGAAATGCTGCATACCGCAACACTGGTGCATGATGATGTGGTAGATGAATCCGGTCTGCGTCGCGGCCGCCCAACGGCCAATGCTACCTGGAATAACCAGACTGCGGTTTTGGTGGGTGACTTTCTGATTTCACGTGCTTTTGATTTGCTGGTCGATCTGAACAACATGGTGTTGCTCAAAGATTTTTCGACCGGTACCTGTGAAATTGCTGAAGGTGAAGTGCTGCAACTACAATCCCAGCATCAGCCGGAAACCACTGAAGCGACTTATTTGAATATTATTCATGGCAAGACCTCGCGCCTGTTTGAACTGGCAACAGAAGGTGCTGCCATTTTGTCGGACAAAAACGAATTCCGTCAGCCTTTAAAAACCTTTGCCGGACATTTCGGCAATGCTTTCCAGATTATTGATGACATTTTAGATTACACCTCCGACGCGGACACGCTCGGCAAAAATATCGGTGATGATCTCATGGAAGGCAAGCCTACCCTGCCATTGATTGCGGCACTGAAAAACACCACCGGTGAGCAACATGAAATCATCCGTCGCAGTATTGCGACTGGCGGTACGGAACATCTGGAACAGGTCATTCAAATTGTCAATGAATCTGGTGCGCTGGATTATTGCCGTCAACGTGCCACTGAAGAAACTGAAATTGCAATTGATGCCTTGCAGGCATTACCTGACTCCGAATATCGTCAGGCCCTGATTAATCTGGCCAAACTGGCCCTACACCGAATTCAGTAACTTTTAAACTCGCCTATGCATATCAATTTTCTAGATCTTTTCCAAAACATGCAGCACCAGCTTGAACAACCTCGGGCGGTGCTGGATGAAAATCTTCTGATTGAACTGGTTGAAAGAATCAGACCTGAAGACAGCAGAAATACCGAAGAGATCGAAGCGAAATTCAATGCATTTATTCGGGCTTTATTACTCACCCCGAATGCGGTTGCCACGCTTCAAACCTTTACTCTGCGGATCATTAATCGCTATAAACAGACCGGCCTCTTTTCCGATACCGGCATTTTATCTCTGGATGGATTCTGGAACCAGCTAAACCAGCGCCTTGGTGCACATGTCTTGCCGCTGATTCCTGACCATCAACAACTCCAGGAATTATTTCGCAAGGTTTTTTATCAGCGTACCGATAAATACTGGCTGGATTATTTTGATGAAGATGACTGGCAACGTTTATTTGCAGTCCTGAATCAGGGACATTCCAATCAGCCTGAAAAAACCCGAATCAAAGACCAGCTAATCAAGGCACTGACTATTTTGTCTTACCGGATCAGTGGTATTGGTCTGCACCCTGAATTTATTAATGCCCAGCCTGAACTGATGGAATATGAATCTCCTTTTCTGGTACAGAATCGTGAGATTAACGAGTTTATTCAGGAATATAAAAAACGCTATAACACAGTCACTCTAGTCGATTCGATCACGCCCCCCGATGCGTCGCAAGCGCTGGTGATGCTGGAACAATGTCATGATGTCGTGGCCAAGATTCGCCGTTCTACCAAGCGGACTGGTGTCAGTGTCAGCCTGACCTATATGCTGGCACTGCTGGAACAGTGTCTGGAACGGGTCGAAATTCTGCTGAATATGGTCATGGATGACGATGATCTGCGTTATCAATCCATTGGCCTGTTTATGGCGGACATTACTGAAGCAATTTATAGTGAACGCAGTGTGCGGGCCCTGCTGGCCACCAATAGTGAACTTTTGGCTTTACAAGTGACTGAAAATGCCAGCAAGACCGGTGAACATTATGTAAGTACCGACAAGCAAGGCTTTCTGGCCATGTACAAATCGGCTGCAGGTGCTGGTGCCATCATCGCGACAATGGCCACCTTAAAAGTTCTGATGACACGCCTCACCATGGCCCCTTTGATGCAGGCCTTTAGCTATAGCATGAACTATTCGCTGGGCTTTATGCTGATTCATGTGCTGCATTTTACCGTGGCAACCAAACAGCCGGCGATGACTGCCGCTGCACTGGCGGCTACCGTACAGCAGCGTAAAGGCTCGAAAATGGCTCAGATTGCCGAGCTGGCTGCGCTGATTGTAAATATCATCCGCACCCAGTTTGTCGCCATTTTGGGCAATATTTCTATTGCAATTCCCGTAGCAGCATTGATTACCCTGCTGTGGGATTTTGCGCTGCATGAACCTTTAATGAATCATGCCAAGGCTGCCAAAACCCTGCATGACCTGAATCCGTTTACTTCATTGGCGATTCCACATGCAGCGATTGCCGGAGTATGTTTATTCCTGTCCGGATTATTGGCCGGTTATTTTGACAATATGGCCGTTTATCGCAAAGTCGGCCCGCGACTGAAAGCCCATGTGCATTTATCGCAGCTGATGGGGCAAGAGCGTCTTTACCGTTTTGCTGACTATATTGAACGTAATCTGGGTGCACTGGCGGGTAATTTTATTTTCGGGATCATGCTCGGCAGTATGGGCACCATTGGTTTTATTCTCGGTCTGCCACTGGATATTCGCCATATCGCCTTTGCCTCTGCCAACTTTATTCAGGGTCTAATTACGATCAATGGTCCCGATATCGGCTTGATCGTAGTGTCTTTTCTGGGTGTGTTACTCATTGGCCTGACCAACTTGTTTGTCAGTTTCACTCTGACGATTATTGTAGCCTTACGCGCACGCCGGGTGCGTTTTGAACAGTGGAAACCTTTGGCAAAACTGGTCATGACGCACTTCCTGACCCGACCTAGTGATTTCTTCTGGCCACCCAAGCAAATCATTGAAATTGACGAAAATCATACATCGACAAAAACTCAAAACTGAGATAATTACACTATATTTAGCAACAAATTCCTTACGAAAAAAATGGAATTCGCATAAAATACGCACACTTGAAAAAAAGTGTACTGACAAGTACACTTTGCTTCAGACAATTGGCCGATCTGCGAACGGTTAAAAGAACAAGGATTTTTGGCATGCATTACTTGTTACTTTTTGTCGGTATTTTATTTTTAATTTTCAGTGTGTTCATCCTGAATATTCTCGCTTTAAGCAAGCTCGACTTGCAGGCTGTGGAATGGATGAGTCTGTATCGCACCGAGTTTTGGAATCAAATTACTCAGTCCTTATCCCTAATAGGTGGCATGCCATTTGTATTATTTTTATCCACACTATGGTGTATTGCATTGCTGTGGTATAAAAAGTATACAAACGCAATTTTTATATGTATCGGAATTATCGGAGGAATTCTCCTAGCTTGGCTGTTGAAATTTGCAATTGCCCGACCCCGACCACCAGAATCCTTGCATCTGGTTGAAAGCTTTGGAAGTTCCTTTCCAAGTGCCCATAGTCTATATGCGGCTTGTCTGGCTTGTTTGGCAATTTACATCCATCGGCAACATTCCCGTTATACCCTCATCGTGATCGGTGCAGTGGTATGGATGCTGATGATGGGGATCTCAAGAGTTTATCTGGGCGTACATTTTCCTTCAGATGTCATATCCGGCTGGAGTATCAGTTTTATTTGGATTTCGTTGTGGTATATGGTCTGGATCAGATATTGCGCGGCTCACAAATAAGAAAATTTAGATATAAATCTAATTAGAGGTGGAATAATGATGTCTGCAAAGCTTTGGGCACCTGCCCTGACTGCTTGCGCATTGGCAACAAGTCTTGCACTTGTTGGTTGTAGCAAAGATCCTAAAGAGGGCCAGCAAGCTGGTGCTCAACAACAAATGCCACCGACTGAAGTCGGTGTTCTTGTTGCACAACCGCAAAGTGTAGAGCAGTCTGTAGAGCTCTCAGGTCGTACAACAGCATTTGAAATTTCAGACGTACGTCCACAAGCCAGTGGCGTGGTGCTTAAACGCTTGTTCACGGAAGGCAGCTATGTGCGTGAAGGTCAGGCCTTATATGAAATCGATTCAAGCACCAACCGCACTACAGTAGACAATGCCCGTGCAGCGATTGCCCGTGCTGAAGCCAATCTGGGCGTATTGCGTGTGAAGGAAGGCCGTTACCGTCAACTGGTCGGTACCAATGCCATTTCCAAACAGGAATATGATGATATCGCGGCACAGGTCAAATTGGCTGAAGCTGATTTGAATGCCAATCGCGCAACTTTGCGTAATGCAGAAATCAACTTGGGCTATTCGACTGTACGTGCTCCGATTTCGGGCCAGACCAACCGTTCGTCTGTGACGGCGGGTGCTTTGGTGACAGCAAATCAGCCAGAGCCATTGGTGACGATTCAACGTCTAGATCCAATCTATGTAGATATTAACCAGTCAAGTGCCGAGCTTTTACGTTTACGTCAACAGCTTAACCAAGGCAGCTTGAACAGCTCGAACAACACCAAAGTCAAGTTGAAGCTTGAAGATGGCAGTATCTACCCGGTTGAAGGCCGTCTTGCATTTTCTGATGCCAGCGTGAACCCGGAAACAGGTACCGTGACTTTACGTGCGGTATTCCCGAACAAAAATCACCTGCTTCTGCCAGGTATGTTTGCCACTGCACAAATCGTACAGGGTGAAGTACCGAATGCGTTCCTGATTCCGCAAGCAGCTTTGACCCGTACCCCAACAGGTCAGGCGATGGCGATGCTGGTCGGTGCTGACAATAAAGTGACGCCACGTCCAGTGACTACCGTTGGTTCCCAAGGCAGCAACTGGATTGTGACTGAAGGTCTGAATCCAGGCGATAAAGTGATTGTAGATGGTATTGCGAAAGTAAAACCTGAACAGCAAGTTGTACCAAAACCTTATCAACCTCAAGCTGCTGCGCCACAAGGTGCTGCACCGCAACAGCCTGCAACGAGCGAGAAAAAGGCAGATGATGCTAAAGAGAAACCTGAACAAAAACCTGCTGCAAATGCATAAGGAGTAATGGTTCATGGCTCAATTCTTTATTCATCGCCCGATTTTCGCATGGGTGATTGCATTGGTGATTATGCTGGCGGGTATTTTAACCATCAGCAAAATGCCGATTGCACAATATCCAACCATCGCGCCACCGACCGTGACGATTTCTGCGACTTATCCGGGTGCATCTGCTGAAACTGTTGAAAATACAGTGACCCAGATCATCGAGCAGCAGATGAACGGTATGGATGGCTTGCGCTATATCTCGTCTAACAGTGCGGGTAACGGCTCTTCGTCTATTTCCTTGAATTTTGACCAGGGTGTCGATCCTGATATCGCACAGGTTCAGGTTCAAAACAAATTACAGTCTGCGACTGCCCTGCTGCCTGAAGATGTACAGCGTCAGGGTGTGCGGGTGACCAAATCGGGTGCCAGCTTCCTGCAAGTTTTGGCATTCTATTCGCCTGATAGCAGCCTGACCGCAGATGACATCAAAGACTATGTGAACTCGAATATTGCTGAGCCTTTAAGCCGTGTGGCCGGGGTCGGTGAAGTTCAGGTCTTTGGTGGTTCTTATGCGATGCGTATCTGGCTGGATCCAGCCAAGATGGCCAGCCTGCAAGTAACGCCAAGTGATATTGCTACTGCAATCCGTACCCAGAATGCACAGGTTGCGGTAGGTCAGTTGGGTGGTGCGCCTGCAGTTCAAGGACAAGTGTTAAATGCGACGGTAACGGCTCAAAGTCTGTTACAAACGCCGGAACAGTTCAGCAATATCTTCCTGAAAAATGCCACTTCTGGTGCGCAGGTTCGCTTAGGTGATGTTGCACGAGTTGAACTCGGTGCAGATAACTATCAGTTTGATTCTAAATTTAATGGCAAACCGGCTGGTGGTGTAGCAATCAAGCTTGCGACTGGCGCCAATGCCCTGGATACCGCACAAGCGGTTGAAGAACGCTTAAAACAGTTACGTCCGAACTATCCGCAAGGCATGGTCGACCAACTGGCGTTTGATACAACACCATTTATTGAACTGTCGATTAAGAGTGTAGTTAAAACTCTGATCGAAGCGATTATTCTAGTATTCCTGGTGATGTTCCTGTTCTTGCAGAACTGGCGTGCCACCATCATTCCAACCATGGCAGTTCCAGTCGTAGTATTGGGTACATTTGCCGTCATTAACATCTTTGGCTTCTCGATTAATACCCTGACCATGTTTGCCATGGTATTGGCGATTGGTCTTCTGGTCGATGACGCGATTGTTGTGGTCGAGAACGTCGAACGGGTCATGGTGGAAGAACATCTGGATCCGGTTGCTGCAACTGAAAAATCTATGAAACAGATTTCTGGCGCATTGATTGGTATTACCTCGGTGCTGTCGGCAGTATTCGTTCCAATGGCTTTCTTCGGTGGAACCACCGGGGTCATTTATCGCCAGTTCTCGATTACGCTGGTAACAGCGATGGTCTTGTCACTGGTGGTTGCCTTAACCTTTACTCCTGCCCTGTGTGCGACCCTGCTGAAACAGCATGATCCGAACAAGCCGGAAAGTAATGGTATTTTTGCGCGTTTCTTCCGCTGGTTTAATAGCAGTTTTGACAAGGTCTCTGTGAAATATCAGGGCGGCGTCAACCGCATGACCCACAGCAAGATTTTCTCAGGTGTGGTGTATGCCGTGGTACTGGGTATTATTGTGCTGTTGTTCCAGAAACTGCCTTCTTCGTTCCTACCGGATGAAGACCAGGGCGTGGTCATGACGCTGGTTCAGTTACCGCCAAATGCAACCTTGGAACGTACCGACAAAGTGGTCAGCACCATGACCAACTATTTCTTGGAAAACGAGAAAGAGCATGTAGAATCCGTCTTTAGTGTGGCAGGTTTCTCCTTCACGGGTGTGGGACAAAATGCAGGTCTGGCTTTCATTAAGTTGAAAGACTGGTCAGAGCGTCACAGTCCGGAATCTCAAGTCGGTGCCATTATTCAACGTGGTATGGCGCTAAACATGATTGTCAAAGATGCGTCTTACATCATGCCGCTACAATTACCTGCAATGCCTGAACTGGGTGTGTCGTCTGGCTTTAACTTACAGCTCAAAGCTGCAAGTGGTCAAAGTCATGACCAGCTCCTGGCAGCACGTAATACGATCCTCGGTCTAGCAGCACAAGACTCGCGTCTGGCTGGTGTGCGTCCGAATGGTCAGGAAGATACTCCACAGTACCGTGTCATTGTCGATCATGCACAAGCCGGTGCATTGGGCGTGAGTGTTGCTGAAATTAACAGTACCATGGGTATAGCTTGGGGCGGTTCGTATATCAATGACTTCATTGATCGCGGTCGTGTCAAGAAAGTCTATGTTCAGGGTGAAGCTGGCTCGCGTATGATGCCGGAAGATCTGGACCAATGGTATGTGCGTAATAACCGCGGTGAAATGGTGCCATTCTCGGCGTTTGCCACAGGCGAATGGACCTACGGTTCTCCACGTCTTGAGCGTTATAACGGCGTATCGTCCATGAACATTCAGGGTACACCTGCTCCGGGTATCAGCTCGGGCGACGCAATGGTGGCCATGGAAGAAATTGTAGCGAAGTTACCAGAAATGGGCTTGCAAGGTTTCGACTTCGAATGGACAGGTCTGTCTTTGGAAGAGCGTGAATCTGGTGCACAGGCGCCGTTCCTGTATGCCTTGTCACTGCTGATCGTCTTCCTATGTCTGGCAGCCCTATATGAAAGCTGGTCGATTCCGTTCTCGGTTCTACTGGTGGTCCCATTGGGTATTGTCGGTGCATTATTACTTACCTTTGGTGGAATGGTGCTGCTGCAAAACCCGAACCTGTCGAATAACATTTACTTCCAGGTGGCGATTATTGCCGTGATTGGTCTTTCTGCGAAAAACGCGATCTTGATTGTCGAGTTTGCGAAAGAATTGCAGGAACAAGGTGAAGAGTTATTTGAAGCGACCTTGCATGCGGCAAAAATGCGTTTACGTCCAATTATCATGACCACATTGGCCTTTGGTTTTGGTGTATTACCTCTTGCTCTGGCTTCAGGTGCGGGTGCAGGTAGCCAGCACTCAGTCGGTTATGGTGTACTCGGCGGCGTGATCAGCTCGACCTTGTTAGGTATCTTCTTTATCCCGGTATTCTACGTGTGGATTCGAAGTGTCTTTAAATACAAACCAAAACAACAAAATCAGGAGTATAAGTCGTAATGCAAAATGTATGGTCTATTACAGGTCGTAGCATTGCGGTATCTGCCCTTGCGCTTGCTTTGACAGCCTGTCAAAGTATGCGCAGTCCAGAGCCGGTTGCGCAGGCAGATATCCCGAGCAGCTATACCAATGCGTCTGGTACTTCTGTAGCAGAACAAGGTTATAAAAACTTTTTTGCCGATCAGCGCCTGTTACAGGTGCTGGATCTGGCATTAAACAATAACCGTGATTTGCGTATTGCTGCCCTCAATATTCAACGAGCTCAGCAACAGTATCAGATTACTGAAAACAACCAGTTACCGACGATTGGTGCCAGTGGTAGCGTATTGCGCCAGGACACCATGAATTCGCAGAATCGCGGTGCAGTGACGACTTATAATGTCGGACTGGGTGTAACTGCGTATGAACTGGATTTTTGGGGACGTGTCCGCAGCTTGCGTGACAATGCGCTGGATAGTTTCCTGGCGACCCAAAGTGCTCGAGATGCGACGCAAATTGCCTTAATTGGTCAGGTGTCTCAGGCTTGGCTCAGCTACTCGTTTGCCAATGCCAATCTGACTTTGGCTGAGCAAACGCTGAAAGCTCAGCTTGAATCTTTTAATCTGAACAAAAAACGTTTTGATGTCGGGATCGACAGCGAGCTTCCAGTGCGTCAGGCGCAAATTTCGGTTGAAACAGCACGTAATGATGTTGCGAATTACCGCACTCAGGTGGCACAGGCACAAAACCTGTTAAACCTGCTGGTCGGTCAGCAAGTGCCTGCGAATTTATTACCAGCACAACGCGTGACCCGCATCACTTCCAATACTGCATTGGGTTCAGGCTTGCCAAGTGATCTATTGATCAACCGTCCAGATGTTCGTGCAGCAGAATACCGCCTGTCTGCGGCAGGTGCCAATATTGCGGCAGCACGTGCACGTCTGTTCCCGACAATTAGTTTGACCGGTTCAGCAGGTTATGCCTCTACTGATTTAGGCGACCTGTTTAAATCAGGTAGTTTTGCCTGGTCATTTGGTCCGAGTCTGGATATTCCAATTTTTGATTGGGGTACCCGTCAGGCCAATATCCGTATTTCTGAAACCGATCAGCAAATTGCCTTGTCAGATTACGAAAAGTCGATTCAGACTGCTTTCCGTGAAGTGAATGATGCCTTGGCAGTACGTCAGAATATTGGTGACCGTCTTGCAGCTCAGCGCCGTCTGGTCGAAGCAACCAACACCACCTATCGCTTGTCACAGGCACGTTTCCGCGCCGGAATTGACAGCTATCTGACTGTACTGGATGCACAGCGTGCGTCTTATGCAGCAGAACAAGGTTTGTTATTGCTTGAACAGGCCAATCTGAACAATCAGGTTGAAGTCTACAAAACCCTGGGGGGCGGCTTGAAAGTCAATACGACGGATACCTTGCTGAACACACCGTCTGTGTCTGAACAGCGCCGTGCGGCAGAACAACCAGCGCAATAAATTCCAGATAGATCAAGAAAAGCTCACTTCAGTGGGCTTTTTTTATTGCATTTTCAAGGCAGTTTTCCTATTGTCATAGACTAGCGATTTATTTAGAAAACATGCACATGTTAATTAGCAATCTGGAATCTGTACCGGGACATACCATTCGCCAGCAAATTGATGTGGTGTATGGCAGTACCGTACGCAGCAAACATGTCGGACGTGACTTACTGGCCGGCCTGAAAAATATTGTCGGTGGTGAGCTTACCGCCTATACTGAACTGCTGGAAGAATCCCGTCAGGAAGCCATGAACCGCATGATTGAAAAAGCCCGCAGCATGGGTGCCAATGCAATTGTCGGCATACGTTTCTCGACCTCTAATATTGCCCAAGGTGCTTCTGAACTCTTTGTTTATGGGACAGCCGTAGTGGTTGATCCGATCATGCCAAAATTGCCCGACCCTTTTCCGCAGGCAGATTAAAACATGGATGGTTTAATTCTCCAGATCATCATTTTTGCCATTCTGTTTAGTGTCGGTTTCGGCTTTGGTCGTTATAACGAACGTAAACATTTTCGTTATCTGGATGAACAGGAACAACGTCTGGCCTATATCCGGGTGAACAATAGCCGCTTCGTTGTGTCTGAATATTCCGGACAGATGATCAGCAGCAATGTGGTCATTTCCCATGATTATTTTAAATATGCGATTGCCAATGTGCAGAATATGCTGGGTGGCCGTCTGACCAGCTATGAAAGTGTAGTAGAACGCGCACGACGTGAAGCGATTGTACGTTTAAAACTGGAAGCCGAAAAAATTGGTGCGACTCAGATTATGGGCATTCGGCTCAGCACGACTGAACTCGGTATGCAAGGTGGCATGGTGGAAGTCTTTGCTTATGGCACTGCAATCCAACAACCCGCTCAATCCGTTTAAACATCAGTTCAGAAAAAATCTATTGAGATAATGACGCCTGCTACGCGATCCGCGCAGTCAAATGACTCAACTCGAATCAGTTCGACACCTTTAGGATGAAATGTCGTAGAGGAAATAACTCAGACCGTTGCAATCTTCTTTATTGCAAACGGTTCTGTGCTAGGATCTTGAGAAATCAGCAAAATAAATATAAATGACATGATGCAGTTTCTTCAATCTATAAAAACGGCACTTCAATCCCGTCTGTATTTCTTTATTATTTTCCCAGCAATCGTTGGATTTTATCTGGTTTTACAAGCCCTCACCCCTTTGAGCTGGTCAAGCTGCCTGTTGATCAGCTGGAATATCGCAATTTACGTTTATTTATTATTGACCATAAAAAACTCTGGCGTATTGATCATGCTCATATCCTGCAACGCGCCATGCAACAGGATGCCAGCAAATGGATCATTCTGTTTCTGGTGATCACCACCCTCATCATGTGTTTTATAGCGATTATTATTGAAATTAATCACTTACCTAAAGATACTACCATCCGAACCGGTCATTTAATCTTGTCAGTTCTGACCATTATTTCAGCCTGGTTCTTGATGCATACGATTTTTGCAATTCATTATGCACATGACTTTTATTTGGCGCTCGACAAACAGCAACAAGGTGGACTGGATTTCCCCAATACCACCAGACCGACTTATCCAGACTTTTTGTATTTTAGTTATATCATCGGGACTTCTGCGCAAACTGCAGATGTATCCATTACTTGCCAATCCATGCGAGTCTTGAATACCCTACATTTGCTTTTGGCTTACGGATTCAATACCACCATTCTGGCCATCAGCATTAACGTGACGGCAAACTTTATCAGCACTTAAGCTGGGTTTCCTGGATAGTGGCAATACACTGAAAGTGGCGATCTACCACCCAATCAACTACCACTACCCGGCGTCTACCTGACCAGTTTTGAAATTAGGTCAATCACACTATTTGATTGCTTCAAGCGGTGAGACCTTTACGCAATTCATCTTCGACGATGCTGAGTTCAATTTCACTAAATTTACGAATTTCACCTTCAGCATGCTTTTCTAGCATGCCACCCAGCAAAGGTACTTTGACTTTGACTGTCCAGTTTAACTGAAACTGGATCTGATCTTCATCTCCGGTAACTGCACGCTGACAGATGGCCTCGATCGGCAAGTTCGCACCGAGTTGTACCGTCGAAGTCATTTCATTCAGATCGCTGACATCGGTACGCTGCAAACGGAATGCATCTTTGAGTAATTTTTTTGCGATATCCGGAATATTAACATCCAGATTATAAGCGCGTTTCAGGGTATACATATGCCCCTGCTTTTCCGAAACCAGAATTTCCAAGTTTTGCGCAGGAATTCGATGGCAAACTGCCTCATGCAAACGAATATCATTGGCCAAACGCTTAAATTCATCAATAGACACGCCATTGATAATTGCTTTCACGGTGAACTGATGTGCCATGCTATTTTTTCCTTATTTTTATTACGATATTCGCCTATGCCACTCTCGGCTGATGCGAATAAAAATCAGATACAGAGATGACTCTGCAATTTATATCAACTTTATAGCGGATGTCATTATTCTTTTATCGGGAAATTCCGGCAGCCCGGTCAATGTTTGCAACATAGTTTTACTGAAAGCTGTGCCTGTCCACAGCTGATCTGTAGCTGCGCTTCGCCATAATAAATCACGGCATGAAACTCATCGGCACCATCATCTAGACCGGAAACATAGTATTCAGTTCCAGCTGGGAAAGCCTGCAGCCAGTCAGCCTTATAAAAATCCGAGACCGAATCAAACTGCAAATACTGTTCAGGCTCAGCTTGGATCTTCATCGCCAGAGCAATAAACTTCTGTAATTGTGCTTGATGAAAATCAATGATCATAGTATTTCTGCCTTTTTAGTCCGGATCATTGCTCGCCAGACTTCGTACATTTTAAATGACTATTTCGAGGATACGACTCGCGAGTTTTGAGGTTTTTCTAGCGCAAGATTATGGCTTAAAGGAGATAAATTATATGGGCTATTTCCGCCAAGAGGCAGAAAAAATCTGAGCTAAGGCATGAGATACCTTTTCTGAATTGTAATGGCTTAAGTACGTAGCCTAAGATCTTCAGTCGTAGAAAATGACTGAAAGTGGTGTTCTAAGCACAGTCAGAATGCAAAAGTTCCCTGCGGATTTCCTGCCGGTGCTCTTCTCCAAAACGGTCGACATGTGCATAGAATACGCCATAGCGACCGACATAATATTCCAGTGACTGATCATAAAAATTCCAGAAAATAGACCATTCGCCTAAGTCCATCTGACGAATCTGGGTGCCACTGTGCATCGGCATTTTTTGTAATAGTTCTTGCTGTAACTGTTCGGCCTGTGCCCGATTCTCAATATGCACCTGCCGTTGAAAGAATAGCTGTGCCACATCGTCAAACAGTTCCAGTTCATAAGCATCCACCAGATGTACTTGCTGCTCTTGCTCGATGACCTCTTGCTCTGTCATGCTGGAAATCTGTGCCGGTTTTTCTGGACGCTGACGCGCCAGATGGCGCTGAGCTTTATAGATCTTTCTGCCGACGATCCAGGCAGCATTCAACATGAATAAAACACATAACAGGAGCAGTAATTTCAGCATGGTGGATGATCTCATGTGACTAATTTTATTTTTATGGTTATAGGATCAAGATTCATTTGAATAGTCCCTTTTGACCCAGCATACGTCTATTTTTTATACAGTGCAAACTTGAGGCTTATTTTTACTATTTATCTTCTCTGCTTGCTCATTTTACCCAGATTCGAACTTCGATTTATTTAAAAATTGATTTACTTTGATTTTTTATTTTTAACTCCCTAATGAGATTCAAGAACTTGAGATAAACAAACAGGACAAATCAGCAACAGAACCAATCTTCACATTGATAAATCACAGTAAAGATTCTCAAAAAACTACAATATTGTTCTGTTTTTTACCCTCTTCTTTTTTATCCAATAAACCTTCCCTATAAATGTTCGAGAAAATGAATAATATTATGATTCGTGAAGGGAAGGTCGAAGATATACCTCAAATTATTCAGGTCATTCATGACAGCATTCAGTCCTGTGTACTGGATCATCAGCGTGAAGAAAGCAAAATTCAAACCTGGCTAGAAAAATTTGATCATGCCAGCCTGATTGTCGATATGCTGTATAACGATTGCTGGGTTTATCTCATCTATGACAAGGTCGTCGGGTTCTTATTGGTCAGTGATACTGGAGAAATCCGGATGCATTATGTGGCCCAACACTGCCAAAGACTGGGATTTGGCACCGAGTTATTTCAACAAATGCATCGCGCTTTATTAAAGAAAAAAATTCATCAGATTGAAATACAGTCTACTCAAACTGCGTTAAGTTATTATCAACACTGCGGCTTTCATCCCCATTCTGCCGAGCCAGAAGATGAATCGCGTTATCTGTATAAATATGTTTTTTAATCGGCCTCTTTTTCAATTTTCAACTGATCACGTCCTGCCTGTTTGGCGGCGTAGAGCTGCACATCTGCCGCTTTCATCAATTCATGAATATCTGCATAGCCATGTTTTTGTTCAACCCAGGCCGCGCCCATACTAACCGTAACATAATCTTTTTCATCTGGCCGATTCAGATGTTGCATACGCTGTTCCCGAATCTGGTTTAACACATTTTCCAGATTTTTAAGGGCAGTTTGAACCGGCATTCCAGTGAGCAGAATCGCAAACTCTTCACCACCATAACGTGCCAGATAGCCAGACGGTGGCAAAGTGCCTTGAATAATCCTGACCAGATTTTTCAGGATTTCATCGCCTTTTAAGTGGCCATAGTAGTCATTATAGTTTTTAAAAAAATCGACATCGAGCATGGCAAAAATTAAGGTATGTTGCGGCTGTTGCCGGGTCTGTAAAAATTGCTGCTGGATTTCATGATTTAAGGCACGCCGGTTAAAAGCTCCGGTTAGCGCATCAATATTCATTTGCTGTTCCAGTTTGGCATTCACTTCACGCAGCTGCTGAGTGCGTTCTTTGACTTTTTGATCGAGTGAATCGTTGAGCGCGATCAGGTTCAGGTTTAGCTGTTCAGTCTCATAAGTTTGATGTGCATAATGTCTGGACTGCTGAAACATAATTAGTAAGGCATAGATACTGGTTGAGATAAAGAACAGATGCGTGGTTTTAATTACATTGATCAGCAACAGATAATCATTCAAAAAGGTGACACAAAGGAAAATAATCGCAATCAGATTTAAACGCGAATAATGCTCTTTATAACGTAAGGTCTGATAAAAGCCGTAAATAAAATTACCGATGATGACCAAGGCAAAAATCGCACTAAATAGGGCTACTCGTTCAAATATCTCAGGAGGTGAAAATAGGGTAAAAATAATGTTAAAAACCAGTAATGCCACAGCGATATAATAAATCACCGGATTTAAATAGCGCCGGTTAAACAGATGCATATAGCTGAGAAAAAAGAAGGCAGCAATAAAAGTAAACAGATACTCTAAGCGGGTTCCCCACAGCCAATTAATATTGGTAAATACCGAATAGGCATAAGGTGCAGAAAACAGATTATGCAGGGCCAAAAAGACAATAAACCAGCCAAAAACAAAGATACTTTTACTGTTACGTTCTCGTGATCCCCGGAATACCGAAAATAGAATGGTAAACACCCCCACCCCAAGTACCGCCCCGCACACCATGGCAATACTCATCATGAGCTGCTGGAATTGGCGATTGATGGTAGCTGCAACGCCGATCTGCATTGGTCGTTCGAGACCGCCATGCAAGTGGGTATAATTGGAAGCCTGAATACTTAAAGTAATATATTCAGTGTCTGGAACAAAATAGCCAATACGCGGTGCTTTCTCAGTCACCTGTTTGTCAGGTGTGGTACTGATTTCCCCGAGACGGACAATAAACTGTCCATTGACATATACCCGATAGGCGCCGTATTGGGTTGGAATCCGAATCGCGATGCGTCGCCCGAGAAATTCTTTCGGAATTTTAAAATAACCAATAAAGGTACCGTAGCCAGAGTTTGAACCCGCTAGAGTTTTAAAAGAGGCTGGCAATTCAACTGTTTTTGACTGGAGTACGGGGCTGGGCTGAACAATAAACTGACTCGGATAAAACAGCCATTTTCCCTGCAAGGCACTAGTGCTATGTTCGGTAAAATGAACTTCAGTAATATGGTCGTGAGATTGCTGCTGAAATGACGGCGAAGGGAGTTCATCCTGAGCGATTGCTGAACTTATGATGCAAGTCATCCAGCTCAAGGCACAGACAAATACGAAGAAACAGACATTCCTTATCGAGTTATGCAAATACGTTCTATCTCAAGATAATTCTTTATTATTCTTATAATTTACAAGGAATATTTTTGATTTCAAATCTTTTTAGATGTTTTTTGTAGCTTATCCGGCACAGCCTATTTTGAAGCAACTGCACCGAAACCAGCGTATATCTTTGAATAAAAAATATAACTTATATTCAGCAAGTTAAATCATTTTAATCACGTGTTTTTACATCAAACAGTTCAATTTCAAAAATCAGGTTGGAATTGGCTGGAATGACTTTACCCATTTTACGTTCGCCATAGGCCAAATGTGCAGGCACCATCAGTTTACGCTTACCGCCAACTTTCATTCCCAGAATCCCCTGATCCCAACCTTTAATCACACGACCGGTACCAATGACAGTTTCAAAATAATTACCACGGTCAATAGAAGAATCAAACTTGGTTCCATCTTCCAGCCAGCCAGTATAGTGCGTGGTAATTAAGGCACCTTTTACCGCTTCTTTACCTTCGCCTACTTTTAAATCAATAATTTCAAGTTCGTTGATCATGGTTATTTACCTGAGAGGGGCATAAAATTCAAAGCTCAGTATAAACCGGATTGCTCTGTTTTTTTAAGTCTGGGCCATTGATGGGTTAAAAGCTGAGTTCCTGAATATTCTTGTCATTGAGTAAATGCTGGGTTAATTCTTGATGATTCTTGGCCGATCCCATCAGAATCCAGCGTCCGACAATCTGTTGATCAATTTTTTTTTGTGAGGAATGCACCACTTTTAACTGATAACGTTTAAATAACATTTCGTAGTGATCGGAATCATTCTGATCGAATGGGCAGACGATTTCATAGCTGCGTTCCTGATTCAGAGATTCAATGCCGCGCTGGACATACATCAATAGAACCAGCACCGCCATGACAATAAAAGTAGCCCAAATACTTAAGAGTTCATAGCCTGCACCGACCGCCATGCCGAGTGCTGCCGTCATCCAGATCGTGGTTGCGGTGGTAATTCCAGAAATACGGTTATCATCTTTCAGGATAACACCGGCACCCAGAAAACCCAGTCCAGTCAAGACATTAGCGGCCAGCCGGTCAGGATTGGCCACGCCTATTTTCAGAGAGATAATGGTAAATAAACAGGAACTCAGACTGACCATAATCATGGTACGCAGTCCGGCAGATTTACTATGATACTCACGCTCTGCACCAATAATTGCGCCGATCGCGACAGCCAGCAGTAAATCATAAAGTTCATGGTACATGGTGCAGCCCTGCGTATTCTTATCCCTCAGATATACGCAATTTGAGCTACAGGATACAAGTCCAGACTTGCATCCTTATTTGGCCTTATTGTAACTGTTCCCACTCCACCAGCACCTGGCCCTGATCACCGATCAAGGTCCATTCACCATCCATCACATTGAGCTGTAACTGCATGGTGCGTTCGCATAATTGTGGCAATGCGTCGGTGGTTGCGGTAGATAACTTCCACACTTCCACATTTTTTAAGGTTTTTAATTTGCTGCTGCGCTTATACCATTCATCCACCGCAGAACCATAGGTGACAACTGCGACCTGCTTGCAACGCGCACTGGCCTTTTTGACTTTATCTTCATCCGGGCTACCGACTTCAATCCATTTGACCAGTTGACCGGTCAGATCTTTTTCCCAGAGTGCCGGTTCATCGGTTTCAAACAGATCCTTGGTAAATTCCAGTGCTTCATCGGCATAGCGTGCATAGGCCAGAATACGCACCATCAAGCGTTCAATGGTTTCTGAAGGATGCAGCGCCATCGTCAGCTGATAGTCTGCATAACGATGCGTATCCATATCCGCAATATTCAAATCAACCTTATAAATCGTCGCTTTTAACGCCATCACATAATCCTCAAATTTGGCGCCTAGCATATAAGATTTAGCGCTATTTTGCTGAACAGATTTAGGCCAATAATTCATTCAGCGCACTAGAAACAGTACCGTTATTTTTCTGGATCGATACGACATTGCATCAGGGCAGTTTCAAATGCCAGCCAATCGCGTGACTGTTGATAAATCACTTCCACCCGGTTATCAATGCCTTCATCTGCCGACTGATAATTAAACTGCTCCGGATTAAAATTAAAGCTTTTCCAGCCTTGGTCGGTATGAAAAATTCCCTTTATTCTGAGCCAGTCTTTTTGTTCACAGAGCAGATCCAGCAGATCATAAAAATTAAATTGCCAGCGTTTTGGCAATTTCCAGCCAGCGACCTGGTAACCCTGCGCGCTTTCTACATAATGATAAGGCATCTGCTGAATCACTACGGGCGTATCCGCTGAACGGGGGGTCTGTTGCTGTTTTAACAAAGGCTGAATCTGACGGGCAGAACCCCGATATTCCTGCTTGATCTGTTCAATATCGAGTTGTCCATGCTCGGTGAACAGCCACTGTTGGGCATAAGGTTGATATTCTGCCTGAAGCTGCGTGAGCGCTGCGTGATCTGCGGCTGTCATCAAGTCAGTATGTGAAATCACCACAATATGCGCTGCCTTGAGCTGGTCTGCATACAGGTTTTGCTGGGTCCAGTCCCGGTCATGCAAACGCGACCCATCCACCACGGTGACTAAAGCCTGCATGTTCAAATGGCTATGCCAGTGCGGTTCGGTCAGCTGTTCCAGTAATTGTCCCGGGTGCCCCAGCCCGGTAGGTTCGATAAACAGGCGATCCGGTTTCACTTCTGACAGCAGGCGCGACAAGGCGATCTGCATCGGCAATTGACTACTGCAACATAGACAACCACCCAACAGCTCTTTGACCGCATAACCCTGATCTTGTGGCAATAACTGCTGGTCTACGCCAATCTGGCCAAATTCATTCATCAGCACCGCCCAGATTTCCTGTTCCGGTTTTTGCTGCAGTAAATGTTTGAGTAGTGTGGTTTTACCTGCACCCAAAAATCCGGAAATGATATGGACAGGAATAGCCTGCGACGCTGACAGAATTTTCAAAATCGACTCTCAAGAGATTGAATAGAAATAGCAATACTCTGCATTATAAAGCACAGTGTGACTTTAAAATGCGTGTTCTTCGCAAACACGGCGTGAAAATCACAGAGATAAAAATTAATGGAATGATCCCAAATTACTAATTTTCTATGTTAACTTTTATTTCAAATTGGATTCTTGAAATATTCACACACACTTTCATTAAATAAAACTCCGCATAATTAACAGAAATAAAACAACTTTCTCAGTTTTGTATCTGCTGGGTTATTCCCTGCGTGTCGCTTTTGTTAATTGATTTGCTCAGTAAAATTTCAGTGCTTAGGATGGGCATCTGTCGAATTGATGTGATGGTCAGCTCGGCAGATTACATGACATGAATAAAAGGATGCCAAAAATGAAATATGCACAAATCTTACTTGCCACTACGCTTACTGCTGCTGCAGCCACCAGTTTTGCTGATAGTAAAACTACAGATGCGAAAACCACCACTGCAGAAGAAAAAGTGATTGTGACTACCCAGGAATTACCTGAATCGAATGCTCCTGTTGCAGGCGCATCTGCAGAGCAGCCTGCTGCCTCTGAAGCTGCTGCGGAAACTACGACACCTGCAAAACCTGCTGCACGTTAAGTGATTGAACAACTCGTTTAATCCTTCAATGAAGATATCAGGGACAGTAATTCTCCAGTAGGCTTTGTCCTATACTGCCCCCGATATTATTCTATGCTGAATCATGCTTGATGCTGGTTCAGCATTTTTATTGCATAAAATCTATTTATCACCATACTCAAAACTGATCATAGAATTAATACAGGCTATCAAATTTTTATTATTTTTATAATTAAAATCAATTATTTATTTAAAAACCACCTATTTCAATCCAATATTATCCATATACTTAAGCTACTATCGCCTAACTTGTTTCTGGCTTCTAACTGTCCCTTAATAGCATCAAATGCAAGTCGATTGAGTGGACATTCGCTATGAGCAATACTAATTACACTACTGAAGTGGCAATCCTTGGCGCCGGCCCTGTAGGCTTAACCATTGCCAACTATCTAAGCAAGCAAGGCGTAGCTGTCACGATTGTCGAGCAACTGGATAGTTTGATTGATTATCCACGTGCGATTGGAATCGATGATGAATCCTTACGTACCATTCAATCTTTGGGTTTAGTCGATCAAGTCTTACCGCATACCACTCCGAATCATGCGATGCGCTTCTTGACGCCTAAAGGTCGCTGTTTTGCAGATATTCAGCCTTTAACACGTGAGTTTGGTTTCTCGCGCCGTAATGCCTTTATTCAGCCACAAGTCGATAACGTTCTGCTGCAAGGCTTAAAGCAATATAAAAACACCCAAGTGCTATTTTCTCGTCAATTGACCCAGTTTAGTCAAGATGCTGACGGCGTAACACTCAATCTGCAAAATAAAGAGGGCGATGCAGAAACCATCCGCGCTCAATATCTGATTGCCTGTGATGGCGGTAATTCTTATGTGCGCCGCAACCTGGGCATTGCCTTTGAAGGTGAAACCGCACCGAATCAATGGATCGTGATCGATCTTGAAAACGACCCGCTTGCTACACCGCATATCTACCTATGTTGTGATCCGGTACGTCCTTATGTATCGGCCGCCTTGCCACATGGTATCCGCCGTTTTGAATTTATGGTCATGCCGGGTGAAACGCAGGAAGAACTGAGCAAACCGGAAAATATTGCCAAACTTCTTTCTAAGGTTTTACCAAGCACGGATGGTATCGAAGTGATCCGTCAGCGTGTCTATACTCATAATGCCCGTATTGCGGACAAGTTCCGTGTCGACCGTATTTTGCTTGCCGGTGACGCTGCGCACATCATGCCGGTATGGCAAGGTCAGGGTTATAACAGCGGTATGCGTGATGCCTTTAACCTGGCCTGGAAAATGGCACTGGTTATTCAAGGTAAAGCTGGCCCAGCACTTTTAGATTCTTATCAGATCGAACGTAAAGACCATGCCAAGGCGATGATTGATCTGTCGGTGATGGCAGGTCATGTACTGGCACCACCGAAAAAATGGCAAGGTTTTGTTCGTGATGGTATTGCCTATGCCCTGAACTACATCAAGCCGATCAAACAGTATCTGCTGGAAATGCGCTTTAAACCAATGCCGAAATATCATGACGGTGCACTTTTGAGTAATGGAGCCAAGAACTCTCCGGTCGGCAAGATGTTTATCCAGCCTCAAGTTCAACTGGCTTCGGGTGAAACCGTGTTACTGGATGAAGTGATCGGCAATGATTTTGCGATTATTGCCTGGGGTGTTGATCCGAAATGGGGTCTCAGCCCGGAGACGTTGCAACAGTGGAAATCGCTCGGTGTGAAATTCATTCAGGTAATTCCGGCGGTGCAATTGCAAAATAGCCAGCGCAAAGAGTATGAAGATGTTATTACCATTGGTGATATCGGCACAGATATCCGCTCGTGGTTTGGTAACACGTCTGATTCAGTTGTAATCTTGCGTCCTGACCGTTTCGTGGCTGCGCTGGCCATTCCTCAATCGATGGAAAGCACCAGCCAGCAACTGTTTAAAAAGCTTTACCTGAAATAATATTGGTCACCTTTCACCACGCTTCGGCGTGGTTTTTTTATTATTTTTAGATATCCCGGACAATATATAGACCGAGGAATTAGACTCGGTATTCCTGAAACCACGGAATATCTTTCAAGGAATCACGGCGAGCCATCTGCTGCAGGAAGGGCCTGAACTTATCAAATTTCGGTAAAATTTTCGCAGAGATCGCAAAGATCAAACAGTAAGCCACATAGAGATCCGCCGCCGAGACTTTTTCACCCAACAGATAAGGACTGGCCTGCCCGATACCCTGTTTCAGAAAATCAAATACGGCTGCTTCATTCCCAAAACTTAAACTTCTTCGGTTCTTTTCAATATTTTCTGGCGGTACCTGCAAATTTTTTATATCGATATATTCGGTGAAGGGCCCATGACAGAAAAATATCCATTTCAAATACGCTCCACGCTTCGGATCATCCAAAGTAGGTGCCAATCCTTTGTCACGATATTTATCTGCCAGATAGATAAAAATGGCGGCCATTTCTGAAATGACGACCTCCTGATCTACCAGACAGGGAACTTTTCCCATCGGATTGATCTGTGTATACGCCTGCTGATGCATATGCTCATAGGCAACTTCTATCTGCTTAATCTGGTCTTCAATCTGCAATTCTTTCAGCAAAGGCAATAAGGTCAGGCCACGTGATTGCGGATTGTTATAGAGCTTCATCATCCTGCTTCAACCAGTTTTTTATTATTAGATGTTCAGTATAAAGCGATTTAGTCTCCCCATTTAAAAGGATGTGCTACAGATCATTTCTGTCGCACGGCTTTTTAGATGGGCAGATTGAAGGTTTAAATATTAAAAAAGATCCACACAAAACTTTTCTTTTAATACTTTCAAAATCAGATCAATCACCACATGTTTTTGATCCTTGCGATAATTGGCATACAGTCCAATCATCGGTAAGGGTTCTAGGGTCTTTTTCACCACAATATTATCGCCGAGCAATGGAATCACATAGGCTGGCACCAGACTCCAGCCCACGCCCATTCCCACCAGATTGACATTGAGCAGAATATTGGTGGAATACTGCACCACATTCACTTTTAATTTGGACTGTTTAAAAAAATCCTGAATCAGCTTATGCAGTTGCGGTGAGGACTGCTCACCACTAATCACAAAGTCCTGATTTTCAAAACTCTTGATACTGACATAGGACAAGGCCGCAGCCGGGGAATCTCTCGGCACAATCAGGGTTAAAGGCTCATCAAAAATGCGAATCGAATCAAATTCACTCAACTGCCCCGGATAACGGGTAAAGGCAATGTCAATCTGTCCATTTCTTAAGGCACTAAACTGTTCTGCATCGGTCAGACTGTGAAACTGAGCTTTCAGTTCAGGAAAATGCGCGCGGATATTCAGCATGATATAAGGAAAGACTTTCATTTCCGCGACCGGGACAAAACCGATATTCAGCTGGTCCTGCTGTGCATTGGCGATCTGTCTGGCAGTCTGAATGGCGCGCTCTGCATGCTCAAGACTCAATAAAGCTTCTTTTAAAAATGCCTGACCGGCTTCAGTGAGCCCGACCTTACGGTTATTCCGCTCCAGCAACTGTACGCCAACCTCACGTTCCAGATCCTTGATTTGCTGGCTCAGTGATGGCTGTACCGTATTTAATTTTTCCGCGGCACGGGTAAAGTTCAGTTCCTGCGCCACTGTAACGAAATAACGTAAATGTCTTAATTCCATTTTATAACTCCAAACTTGCCGGGCGCTTATTTTTGCTTTTTGGCAACATACTGACGATAAACCAATATCGTCACAATGACGAGTACAGCACTCAAAACATAGGTGGTTTCAAAGCCCCAATAGGCAATCAATACTCCCATTGCCACGGAACCGATCGCTAAACCCAGATCAAACAGGGTAAAGAAGGTTGAAATCGCATGTCCCATACGCTGTTTGTCGACCGACTGAATGGCCAAGGTCTGCAAACATGGGAACATTGAACCATAACCGATGCCAATAAACACCGCTGACAACCATAATATCCATTGATTGGAAATCAGGCTGACAATCACCAGACCAATGGCAAAGAAAATAAAGGAAGGATAAATAACCGCACTGGGTCCCTTACGGTCATAAATCTTTCCAATCCAAGGTCTGACCAGCAACATGGACGCTGCAAAGACAATAAAGAATACGCTGGTATAGGCTAAAAGCTGCTTGGTTTCACTAAATGCAATAATAAAACTCATGATGCCCGAGTAGGCAAAAGCGGTTAGTAAAGCCACAAAACTTACCGCCAGAACTTTGACTTCCAGAATATCCTGCAAGCTCAAGCTAGTTTTTTCTGTGCTTATAGCTTCAGGTTTTGGTAACTCTGTGATTTTGAGCATCCAACAGAAAATGAGCCCCAAAGAAATGATAACAGCAAGAATGCCAAATAAGACTTTGAAGCTGGTGAACTGAATTACGGTCAATGCCAGCAAGGGCCCAAAAACCACACCCAGATTGGTCGACATGACAAAATAACCCATGCCCTCGCCTTTGCGCTGTTCAGGAATAAATTCATTGGCGACAGGTACTGCCACCGTGGTCAAAATACTGAACCAGATGCCATGTAAAAAACGCACCAGCAACAGCGACCACATGCTATCCACCAGCAAATAACTAAAGGCAAATAAGGCAAAAATCACACCTGCGCCGCGCATCGAGATTTTCTTGCCGAGCTTTTCGATGATCATGCCGGAAAATGGCCGAATCGCAATCGAAGAGGCCAAAAATAGCGTCAGCGCCAACCCAGCTTCTTTTACCGAACCGCCCAGATCTTTCATGATGTAAATCGGCAAGATGGTCAGTAAGGCAAAGTAATAAACGAACAGGAAAAAATTATTGAATAAGCACAAGATAAATGAGCGATTCCATAACCGCTCAGCGCTAACTGACATAATCACCAACTTTTAAAATTTGTAGGGAAATAGCACAAACTCAGGCTTGAATAGCGACAGGATACAAGGCCAACTCGACCAGATTCTGGATATAGTGTTCATCTGGAATCCGGTTGAAAAAAATGATCTGGTAATGAATCGGGCCGTATAAGGTATCCAGCATCAAATCAAAAGGATAATCCGCGCGGATTTCTCCCCGTTCAATCGCTTGCTGAATCAGTTGATGAGTCTGTTGCCGACGTGGCAAGAGATATTGCTGAAAGAACTCACCTGCCAGTTCACGGTGATTGGCAATCACCACCAGCAAAGCCCGCCCCACCGGATGATTCAGTGCCTGAGATAAAGAACCAAGTTGTTGAATAAGATTACTTTTCAGGCTTTTAGAGGCATCCAGCTCAAATACCGAAGCTGTATGCTGTTTGAAAGTGTCCAGCACCAGTTCCGATTTATGTTTCCACCATCGATAAATCGTGGACTTGCCTACGCCGGCACGTGCCGCTACATCTTCAATCGTCAGCTGATGATATTCACATTCTGCCAGCGCATCTGCGACCGCCTGTAAAATGCACTGCTGTCGTCGGGAACTTTTTTCGTCACTGCTCATATTTTTCTACTTAACTTTTAAGATCTAAAAATCGAAACGATACGTATCGTTTTATATTAGGGTAAAAAATAACAAAGCTCCAGTGAAAAACTGAAATTGATGCAAAAAAAAGACCTTCATATGAAGGTCTTTTCTCAATCACGATTTAAATTAACTCTGTGCAGTCTTTTTATAAATGCTGCATGAAGGATGATGATTTTCTTGCAAACGCGCGACTTTACGCTGTTCTGCTGCTTCAAAACGGCAACGTTTCCAGTCATTGTCCAGGTTCAAAGCTGGAATCTGTTTTGGTTTACCATTTTCATCCACCGCAACCATGGTGAAATAGCAGCTATTGGTATGACGTACCGTTCTCTTTTGAATATTCTGAGCTTCTACACGAATCCCGATTTCCATCGAGGTACGGCCAACATGATTCACACTGGCCAGAAATGTAACCAATTCACCGACGTGAATTGGCTCTTTAAAATTCACCTTGTCTACAGATAAGGTCACGACATAACTACCCGAATAGCGACTTGCACATGCATACGCCACCTGATCCAATAATTTCAGAATGGTTCCACCATGAACATTTCCTGAAAAATTTGCCATATCTGGCGTCATGAGAACTGACATCGTTAACTCTGACTGGTCATCCGACACTGCTGCAATTTGATCTAAAGGGGCCATCGTTTTCTTTGAACTCTTTGAATGACAAGGTTATCGTTTATTATTATAGCGTTTTTAGCATGAATAAAATGTTCAATTCGGCAAATGAAGCATCACAATTATTGATATAGAAAATGTATTCATACAGAAAAAAATATATTTAATTGCTTAAAATCTCAGTTAGAAAGTTAAGTGCCAATAAATCAACACTTATTTATCTGGGGCTAATCACACAGCAACTGAGAATTTTTCACTGTTTTAAGCTTTGAACAAAAATAATTCAGGAAAATAGAAAGACTCTGCGTGATTTAAAGCATCACTGGCCTGAGCATTTCCTGTGCCACGTTCTGATAACTTAAAATTTGTTGACCATCCAAGGTCGTTTCAACGGTAAAAGAACCATCCTGATGGCGTGCGGTCACTGTAAAAATATAGTGTTCGAATTGTGCCAGTTTGACCTGCTGTCCAATTTTAATATGCATCATGCTATCTACATCTGTGCAGTGATCTTTTCAAACTGCATTCTGGCATGAACACGGATGCTTTTGAATATTTGATCAACTTAAGTATACGAATAATAATATTAAAATTTTAATTTAGGACGAATAAGGCTTATTATTTAAAACAATATACTTATAATTCAATTTGTTATGTTTAAAATTAATTTTATCTTTTGAGATAATTCCGACTGACTGATACACATAGGCAATCATCTTATCTTTTATAACAATCAGTTAAGCGTTACAGCCGATGATCTTTCATTCTCTTGATTGGATATCCCTATACCGCGGTTGTGCGATATAGGGATAAACAGAAATTTCAAAAAAAAGATTTATTGAGCTTGATGTTCATGTACCA